>JAFEEP010000637.1 GCA_018241045.1 Pseudomonadota bacterium
CGGGCGATGCCAGCTTCCTGACGATCTGGACCACCGAGACCGTCCCCGCCGACGTCAACGACGAGCGCGACGGGCGCGACCTGCCCACCGGGCTGACGCTGGAGCGCGGATCGGTTATCCGCATCACCGATATGCTCCCGGGCAAGGAAAGCCCGATGCACCGCACCAATTCGATCGACTATGGCATCGTCCTTGAAGGCGAGATCGAACTGGAGCTGGAAGACGGGCGCAGGAAGACGATCAGGCAGGGTGGGATCGTGGTCCAGCGCGGCACCAACCACCTGTGGCGGAACACCACCGACAAGGTGGCCCGGATCGCCTTCATCCTGATCGAGGCCCCGGCCTATCTGCACAACGGCCAGCCGCTGCCCGAGGACAAGCCCGACCACAAATGAACGGCCTGTTCGACCTTTCCGGCAAGGCCGCGCTGGTTACCGGATCGACCCGGGGGATCGGGCGCGCGATCGCCGAGGCGCTGATCGCCCAGGGGGCGCGGGTGGTGATCTCAAGCGAGGACGAGGCCGACACCGCGCGCGTCGCGGACGAGCTGGCGATGCCGGGTCATGCCTGCGACGTGTCCGATGACGCGGCGCTGGCCGGGCTGATCGACTTTGCCGTGGCGCAGCTTGGCGGGATCGACATCGTGGTCTGCAACGCCGGGACCACCGGCAAGCCCGGACCCTTCGCCGAAATCAACATGGACGATTACGCGCGGGTCATGGCGATCAACCTGCGCAGCCAGGTGGTGCTGTGCAATCTCGCCCTGCCGCACATCGCCGCGCGCGGCGGTGGCAGCGCGGTGCTGATCGCCAGCCTCTCCGCCCTGCGCGGCAATGGCCGGATCAACGCTTATGCGCTGGCCAAGGCCGGGGTCGCGCAACTGGCGCGTAACCTTGCGGTGGAATGGGGACCGCGAAACGTCCGGGTCAACGCGGTGTCCCCCGGCTTCATCGCCACCGAACTGTCCGGGCCTTTGCTGGCCGACGAGGCGTTCATGGGCCGCCGCATGGCGATGACTCCGCTGCGCAGGCCGGGCAGGCCGCAGGAAGTCGCGGGCGCAGTGGCGTTCCTCGCTTCGTCAGCCGGGGCTTTTGTGACCGGACACAATCTGATGGTCGATGGCGGGACGGTAATTACCGACGGGAGTTGATCATTCGTCTCAGGACGATCAACAAGCACCGGTTTTGGGTATCCAAAAATCAAAGCTCATACGGCCAGTTGTCGCGACCGGAACATCGGCTTCGATTTTCGGACTAAATCTGGCTTTCCGCTCCAGTGCCGGACATATCGGCCTGTCGAGCGATGATTTACCGCTTGAATCGGAAACGTGGCAATTCTTTGCACGGCCATCAGCAGTTATTTCGAACGATACGACCACACGACCTTCATATCCGTTGGCAAGCGCACTGATGGGATAGTCTTTGGCTGTAAACCAAGCGTTCGATTTCAGCGTCGCGCCACCATATTCACGTATCGAAGCGCCGAATGGGCTGGAACACGACTCCGCGTATCCCACAGTGGGCAATGAAATGAGCAAAGTAGCGCCGATGAAGGACTTCCCAAAAGTCATTCCCGGCATTTAAGTTCTAAGAACTAAATGGCAATAGCCTTTCTCTGTCGCCGATCATGGCTCACCACGCCGTCGCACCTGCATCCACCGCGATATCCGCCCCCGTCACATAGCGCGCCTCGTCGCTGGCCAGCCAGACCGCGCACCAGGCGATGTCCTCCGGCTCGCCTAGGCGCTTGACCATGTTCTTGGCCAGCACCGCCTGCTCGAAGCCGGGGTCCATTTCCAGATGCCGCGCGGTCGCGGCGGTCTTGATGAAACCGGGGGCGATGGTGTTGGCGCGGATGTTGTGGGGTGCGCCTTCCATCGCCAGTTGCCGGGTCAGGGCCAACACGCCGCCCTTGCCCGCGCAGTGAGCGAGCGCCGGGCTGCCTTCCAGTGCGTGGCGGGCGTTGGCGCTGGCGAAGTTGATCACGCTGCCCTTGCCGCTCGCCTTGAGCCACGGCCAGGCGGCGCGCGTCGCAAGGAACACGATGTCGAGTTCGCCGGTCAGCGTTTCCTTCCACTGGGTATAGGTCAGATTTTCGATCCACGCGAAGTGCGCAAAGGCGGCGGCGTTGACCAGCACGTCGATGCGGCCATGATCAGTCCCGATCCGGGCAAAGAGCGCGTTCACCTCCGCCTCGTCAGTCAGGTCGCAATCCTCCCGGTCGATCCCGATCACGGTGGCACCCTCGCGCGCAAATATCTCCGCGCAGCCCTTGGCTATGCCATTGGCCGCGCCGGTGACGACTGCGACCTTGCCTGCCAACCGCCCGCTCATGCCGGTTCTCGCGCCAGGGAGCGAAGCGGGGCGATCAGCGCCACGGCGGCAGCGGCCAGGCACAGCCAGCCGAGCACCCCGAAGGTTGGCAGGATCGCCCCGGTAAAGCCCATGATGAAGGGGATCGCGGCATTGTTGCAGACGAATTGCGACAGCGCGAAAGTGCCGTTCCAGATGCCGGTGCCGCGCCCGCGCACCTCGAACGGCAGCTTGGCCACGGCCCAGGTCAGCAGAGTGGGCAGCAGCATCCCCGCGCCGATCTGGTCAAGCCCCGCGGCAAAGGTGAACTGCCACGGATTCTTGAGGCTCGACATCAGCAGGAACCCGGCGGCAAGCAGCCCGAATTCCAGCACGAACATCGCCTTGAGGCTGAGCCGGGGGTTGAGGAACCAGAAGCACACCGTGCCGACCGGCACGAAAATGCTCGCCACCGCGGTCATCAGCCCGCCGCGCGCCGAATCGTAACCACCGCCCGGCAGGGTCACGCCAAGGTCGTTCAAGGCGACGGGCAGCTTCATCTGCACCGTGTAGAACATCACCCCGCTGAACAGCGTGATGGCGCAGATCAGCCCCATCTGCGCCCAGGGAATGTCGCTCCACCTGCCGTGGCGGCCCGCTTCGGCAAGATGATTGGATTCCTCCGGCTCCCAGGTGAAGGCCAGGACCAGCGCGAGGAAAACCAGCGGAATCAGGTAGAGCAGGAAGACATTGTGCCAGTCGCTCGCCCCCACGGTCCCGGCGATGAAAATCGCCAGGATCGCGAAAGTCGATGCCGTGCCGGTCTGCGCGGCGAGCCAGCGATTGCGGCTTTCGCCCTTGAAGAAATCGCCGATCAGCGTGGTCGACAGCGTCATCAGTGCCGCCTCGACGATCCCCACCCCGATCCGGCTGAGCAGGATCAACCGCAGATCGTTGAG
>JAFEEP010000638.1 GCA_018241045.1 Pseudomonadota bacterium
AAGCGCCGATGGAATGCGTCGTCACCGGGCCGGCGGACGAATGGGATGAGGCCTTCGTCATGGGCTATCCCAACAGCGCAAGCTTCATGGCGATGGTGCGCAATGAGGAATATGTCCGCGACGTCGTTCCCCACCGCACCGCCGCCGTGGCCGACAGCCGCCTGATCCGTTTTGCCGGCTAGGGGCGCGATGATGGCGGACGATGCGCCCTATCATGCTCCCGTCTATTTCACCGGGGCGGACCGCACGGCGGCCAGTACCTTGCGCGATCGCTTTGCCGCGCTGATGGCGCCGGGGAGCAATCCGGCGATCATCTTCGTCGGCTCGATGGTGGAGGGACCGGTTGGCCCGCATCCCCTGCCGCAGTACGAAATCCATTTCCTTGCCCCGGCGCGCGATGGGGTGATCGCGCTGATCGAGCAGGCGGGCCTGCGCGCGCTGATCCATCCGCTGACCGATGACGACCTTGCCGATCACACGACCCTGGGTCACTGGATCGGCCCGCCGCTGGTGCTGGACCAGAGTGTGCTTGATCCGCCCGGCTTCAACCAGGGCGTCGCCCGCTTCGGCAAGAGCGACTTCTAATCCTTCTTCTGCGCCTGAACGAGCGTGTGGATCTCCTCGGTCAGGCGGTTGTTGAGCGCGACCAGGCGGTGGAGATTGTCGGTGATCTGCAACAGCGCCTCGGCATCCTTGTAGGTCTGGAAGGCCTGCTTGTCCGACGCGGCGGAGGCGACGTTCTGGCCGACCATGATGATCGACAGCAGCACCAGTTGCAGAAAGGTCTGCGCGATCCACGCGATCAGCGACGCGGTGCCTCCGGCAATAGCCTGGGGCAGGCTGATCAATGCCAGCACGCCAAAAGCATAGGCGCACCACATCGTTCCGACGATATTGGTGATCTTCACCGCCAGCCAGCCGTTGAACCCGGAAACGACCGAGGCGATGGTGGCGATCCCCTCGGCTTTGCGGGCCTCGATGCGGGGATGAGCAGGGGGACAGTCAGGCGTGGCGGCGGCATCGGACATCGGGCAACTCCATCGCGGCGATCCGCGCAAGATGCTTGATTAGCCACCAGAGACAAGCCGCTAAATGAGGCGAAGCTGCCCATCGGCGCTTGGCTTGATGAAATGGCTGCAATCGAGCCGTGGGCGATCGCGGTTCATGCCCAGGCGCCGGGTGGCGATGGCGAAGCGGTTGCGGAACAGATCGGCCCATACGCCTTGCGGCTTCATCCGGCTGAAGAACGATGGATCGTTGTCGCGCCCGCCACGCACCGACTGGACGATGTGCATCACCTTGGCGGCGCGATCGGGATAGTGGACCGCGAGCCATTCGCGGAACAGCGGCGCCACCTCGTGCGGCAGGCGCAGCATGATCCAGCTTGCCGATCGCACCCCGCGCGCGGCGGCTTCGGTCAGGATTCCTTCGATGAATTCGTCGGTGATCGAGGGGATCACCGGGGCAACCGAGACGTGCGCCTGGACGCCGGCCGCGACCAGTTGCCCCAGCGCATCGAGCCGCTTGGCCGGCGCGCTGGCGCGCGGTTCAAGCAGGCCCGAGAGACGCGGATCGAGGCTGGTCACCGAAATCCCCACCGCGACCAGATCGAGCCGGGCCAGTTCGGTCAACAGGTCGAGATCGCGAGTCACCCGCGCGCTCTTGGTGGTGATGGTTACCGGATGGCGCACTTCCAGTGCCACTTCGAGGATCTGCCGGGTGATCCGGTACCGCCCCTCGATCGGCTGATAGGGATCGGTGTTGGTCCCCATCGCAATCGGGGCGATCTTGTAGCCCGGCTTGGCCAGCGTCTCGCGCAGCAGCCGCGCCGCATCGGGCTTGGCGAACAGCTTCGTTTCAAAATCCAGTCCCGGCGACAGATCGTGATAGGCGTGGGTGGGCCGGGCGAAGCAGTAGATGCAGCCATGTTCGCAGCCCCGATAGGCGTTGATCGAACGGTCGAAGGGAATGTCGGGCGAACCGTTGAAGCTGACGATGGTGCGTGGTTTTTCCTCGATCACCGTGGTCCGCAGTTTCGGCCCCGGACCATCGATATCCTCGCGCGCATCGAGCCAGTCGCCATCTGCCTCTCGCGCCGCGAGCCCAAAGCGCTGCGGTGCCGCGCCCGACTGCGCGCCGCGTCCGTGGACCTTGGGAGTGGGATTCACCATCCCTCAAGGCTAGAACAAAATGAGAACTTTGTGAAGACTCAGCGCGAGCGGATGATCGTCCCGTTCGCGCTCAACCGCACCGCCTGCGATCCGCTGAGGCCGGGGAAGGTCGGCCACAGGCCCTGGGCCAGCGCGATGCGGCTTTCCGAGGGACCACCGGCCTGGCGCTCGTACATCCAGTAATTGCGCATGACGATGTTCACATAGCCGCGCGTCTCCCAATAGGGGACGCTTTCGATCCACAGCAGCGGATCGCCCTGATCCTTGATCTCGTACTTCCAGCGTCCGATCGGGGTAAGCCCAGCGTTGTAGGCGGCCATGACCTTGGGCAGCAGGCCTTGGGTCGCGGGGGAATCACGCAGCATTTGCAGGTGTTGCTGTCCGAAGGCGAGGTTGACCTCTGGCTTGCCAAGATCGGCCGAGGTTCCAGCGACGCCAAGGTCAGCGGCATGATCGCGCGCGGCGGCGGGCATGATCTGCATCAGGCCCTTGGCTCCAGCAGGGCTGACCACTCCGGCGCGGAATACCGATTCCTGCAAGGCATGGGCATAGACCAACGCCGGATCGACCTTCCACCCGCCGACCGGGGTCCACTTGGGCGTGGGGAAGCGCGCGGCCGGTTCGGGCCTGCCGCCATAGGGGGCATTGTAGGCCATCCACAACTGGGTAGAGGGCAGGCCGAGATCGCGAGCGAGGCGTGAAAGTGGTTGGTACTGGGCGGCCGATCCGATCCGCGCCTGTCGGCGCAGCACGTCGTCGGCAAGGCTGTCGCGGCCTACTTCGGCCAGTTCGACCGCGACCCGCACATTGGGCACGTCGCGCATCTGCTGCCAGTCGGTGGCGCTGAAATCGGGCGCCTCGTGAGTCTTGGGCAGGGTCAGGCCGAGCTGCTCGGCGGCGAGCATCCCGTAAAGCGTCTCGTCCATCCGCGCGGCCAGTCGCAGCGGACCGACGGCCTGTTCAGGCTTGCGGCAGCGGACCATGGCGCGGCTTTGCCAATAGAGCGCGGCGGCGGTGAGCTCGTTGTTGTCGGAGGCTGATGCGGTGCGGGCAAAGGCATCGCCTGCGCCGGTGCAATCGTCCATTCGCCAGGCGGCGAGGCCGGCGGTCCACCAGCCTTCGGCGACCCACGGACCCATGCCGTCATTGGCGGTCTGGCCCAGGGCATAGGCGCTGGCATCGTCATTCTCGATATAGAACGACCAGGCGATCTTGGCGCGCCATTCGGCCCGCGCATTGCCGGAAAGCTGGGTGTCGATCCCGTCGAGCAGGGCCTTGGCCCCGGCGGGGTTGTCGGCCTTGATCGCGGCGAGAATCCCATTCGAAACGGTGCCCGGCATGGTCCCGTCATTGGTGTCGCGCGGGCGGATCCGCTTGGCCCGGTTGGGCATCGAAACCAGCGAGTTGGCCGAAGGCAGCGCGGGCAGCATGGTCGCGCCGCGTTTTGCCGCCAGGTTGGCGATCTGTTCGGACTGGGGCAGGTCAGTCCCCCGCGCCAGCCAGCTGGACAGCGCATCGCCCTCGATCCGGGGCGAGTTGGCGGCAAGATAATATTCGGCGCGCGCCACCTGGTGCAGCGGCCCGTCGGCCTTCTGCGTGAACATGGTCTGGACCTGGGTCCAATCGCCACGGTCGATCGCGGCGAACAGATCGCGGTAATAGGCGCGCTCTTCCTGGCTCAGCAGGCTGGGCACGGCGGAGTTGCTGGCCCGGTTACGGAAATAATCGACCGCCGCGCTGTTGGCGTGCGCCGCCAAGGGTGCGCCAAGCGCCGCCCCGGCCACGCCAAAGGCAAGCAAACGGGCCTTGAAACCAGACTTCACGATCAAACGGTCCCCAGTCATTCCACCCCGGTCCAGTCGAGCAGGGCCTGCCACAGCCGCGCCTTGCCTCTGGGTCTTGCCGCCAGGGCGGTCAGCCCGGGAGCGACAAGTGCCGGAATCCTTGGGGCTTCATGGTCAAAAATGGGTAAAAATCCGTCGCTTTTCGCTGGATCGTGGCCAAGAAGCGATGAAACGTTGCTTCCGAAGACCAAAAGCCGCTGCGGGCGAGCCAGCGCGATGTGATGGGCGGTGAGTGTGCCCAGCCCATCAGCGGCCAACGCGGCCCAGTCGGGCATAGGCATATGACGGGGCAGGGCGCTTGCCACGTAGGTCTGATCCTCGCCCAGCCCGAGCGCGCGCAGCAGGCTGGCGAGCATCCGGCCCTGCGGTCCCGCGAGCAGGCGCTCGGTGTCCTCGGCCTCGGGATGGTCGACCAGGATCATGAGCTTTGCCCCCGCGATTCCCCGAGGGGCGACGCGGCCTTCGATTCGTCCGTCGTCGAGGCTGGGTTCGGCCAGCCACCAGGCAGAAAAATCGTCGAGCGTTCGGGGCCAGGCTTCGGCGGTCCCGCCGATCCTTGGGCGGGGCGGAGCTGCAGGTACGACCGGGCGCGGCGCGACCAATGCCGCAGGCGCTTCTATCGCTACGTCCTTGGGCACCTCTGCCAGCCAGGCCGTTGGCTCGTCAGCGAAGTCGCAATCGACCCCGGCATCACGCCACCAGTCCCACGCCGCGGCGATCTTCCCGGCGCGCAACGTGGTCTCGTTTGTCATTTGTCCAGCCGAATGCACGATGCGGTCTTGACCTGCCGCGACGCTGCAATCAAGGCTCAAAGGGACAAATTGCCGCGCAAGCGGGGGGAACGGAGCGGACCATGAGCGAACGTGAATCGATGGCCTATGACGTCGTGATTGTCGGAGGCGGGCCGGCTGGCCTTGCTGCGGCGATCCGGCTCAAGCAGGTCAATGCCGACCTGACGGTCTGCATTCTCGAAAAGGGCAGCGAGATCGGCGCCCATATCCTGTCAGGCGCGGTGGTCGATCCGAAGGCGCTGGACGAACTGCTGCCCGACTGGCGCGACCAGGGCTGCCCGATGGCCGAGGTGCCGGTGACCGACAACTGGCACTGGGTGATGACCCGGGGCAAGCACGTCTCGCTGCCGCACTGGCCGATGCCGCCGTTCATGTCGAACGAGGGCAACTACACCGGATCGCTGGGCAACCTGTGCCGCTGGCTGGCGGGCAAGGCCGAGGAACTGGGCGTCGAGATCTTCCCCGGCTTCCCCGCTGCCGAGGTGCTTTACAACGACGATGGCTCGGTCAAGGGCGTCGCCACCGGCGACATGGGCATTGCCAAGGATGGCAGCCACAAGCCCGACTACCAGCCGGGCATGGAACTCCACGCAAAGTACACCCTGTTCGCCGAAGGCGCGCGGGGCAGCCTGACCAAGCAGATCAAGGCCCGCTATGACCTCGAGGCGGACTGCCAGCCGCAGGTCTATGGCATCGGCATCAAGGAACTGTGGGACATTGATCCCGACAAGCATTTCCCCGGCCGGGTGATCCACACCCAGGGCTGGCCGCTGTCGGAAAGCGATAGCTGGGGCGGCGGGTTTCTCTATCACCAGGCCAACAATCAGGTCGCGATCGGCTTCGTCACCGCGCTCGATTACAAGAACCCCTACGTCTATCCGTTCGAGGAATTCCAGCGCTGGAAGCAGCACCCGGCGATCCGCGCGATTCTGGAGGGCGGCCGCCGAGTCTCCTACGGTGCGCGCGCGATCAACGAGGGCGGCTGGCAATCGGTGCCAAAGCTCGATTTCCCCGGCGGCGTGTTGATCGGGTGTTCGGCGGGCGTCGTCAACGTTCCCCGGATCAAGGGCAGCCACACCGCGATGAAAAGCGGGATGCTGGCCGCCGAGGCTGCCGCCGCGGCGATTGGCGCAGGCCGGACATCCGATTCGCTGGGCGAATACGATGCCGCGGTGCGCGATAGCTGGATCGCCAAGGAGCTGAAGCTGGTCCAGAACGCCGAGCCGATGGTCGCCAAGTGGGGCGGCGGACTGGGCACCATGCTGGCAGGCGCGGATATGTGGCTGCGCACCCTGTTCGGCTTCGGCCTGTGGAAGCCGATGAAGCATCACCGCGACTGCGACGATACCCAGCGCGCCGACCTGTTCCAGCCGATCGCCTATCCCAAGCCCGACGGGGTGATCAGCTTCGACCGGCTGTCCAGCGTAGCGCTGTCGTTCACCAACCATGAGGAAGACCAGCCCAGCCACCTGGTGTTGCGCGATCCGGAAATCCCGGTGAAGGTCAACCTGCCGATCTATGCCGGGCCGGAGCAGCGCTATTGCCCGGCGGGGGTCTACGAATTCCTCGGCATCGAGGAAGGCAAGCCCCGCCTGCAGGTCAACGCCCAGAACTGCGTCCACTGCAAGACCTGCGACATCAAGGACATGACCCAGAACATCACCTGGGTCACCCCGGAGGGCGGCGGTGGCCCCAACTACCCGAATATGTAAGGTCGCCCGCGCCAAGCTGAACCTTGCGCTGCACGTTCGCAGGCGGCGCGAGGATGGCTACCACGAACTGGATTCGATCTTCGTCCATTGTGTCGATGGCGACGAATTGTGGGTCGAACCGGCTGACGATATCACGTTGACGATCACTGGCTCCTTTGCCGAGGGGCTGTCTGCGGGTGAAGACAATCTGGTGATGCGTGCGGCACGGGCGGTTCACGAGGCATACCGCCGCGACGAGCCCAAGCCGCACAACGAGGTCACCTTCCGTATTCCGCGAGAGGATGGCGAGGCCGCGTCCACCTCCGAGCGGATCGTCATGCGTCCCCATTACGGCGCTTCGCGTGGGGCAGCGATCACGCTGGTCAAGAACCTGCCGCTGGCCTCGGGCATCGGCGGTGGATCGGCCGATGCGGCGGCGGTGATCGACCTGCTGGTGGCGCTGTGGGAGCTGCCCGACGATTATCATGTGATGACGGCAATCGCCGAAAGCATTGGCTCCGACGTTCCGCCGTGCATGACCGCATGGCCCAAGCGCGTCACCGGGCGCGGCGAGATGGTCGAGCCGCTGCGCGACCCTGCCTATCACGATTGGCTGGTGCTGCTGGTCAACCCGGGGGTTGGCGTGGCGACGGGTCTTGCCTTCGCTGGGTGGGACGGGGTCGATCGGGGGCCACTCGAATCGGTCACCTTTGCCGAAGTGATCGCGACCGGGCGCAACGACCTTGAGGCGCCGGCACGCAAGCTGGCTCCGGCGATCGGCGCGGTGATCGACAGTCTTGCCGCCAGGCCCGGTGCTTTCGCCGCGCGGATGTCGGGCTCGGGCGCGACGTGCTTTGCGCTGTTCGGTTCGGTCGCAGAGCGCGATGCCGCCGCCCACGCGATCCGCGCGGAACATCCCGACTGGTGGGTCTGGGCGAGTCGCTTGTCATGACCGAACACGAAGCCCACCGCCTGATCGGCACCCCGCGTTTCGGCGGCATTCTCGTCGTCTCCGACCACGCCAGCAACCGCGTGCCCCACGACATCGATCTGGGAATCGATCCGGCCCTTCTCAACCAGCACATCGCGGTCGATATCGGCGTCGGCGTGATCGGCGCGATCATGGCTGAACAGCCCGGGATCGCGGCGTTTCAAGCCAATGCCAGCCGCCTGGTCTGCGACGTCAACCGTGAGCCTCATGCCCCTGCTGTGATTCCGATCGCCAGCGATGGCCACGCGATTCCCGGCAATGCGCTCAACCATGCGGCGCACCTGGCGCGGCTGGAGCGCTTTCACATGCCCTACCACGCCGCATTTGCCGATCTGCTCGAAGCCATACCGCCCGCGCTGATCCTCTCGCTCCACAGTTTCACCCCGCATCTCGCCAGCAGCGAGGAACCACGGCCGTGGCATGTGGGCGTGCTCTATAACGAGGACGATCGCGCGGCGCGGATCGCGATTCCCATGCTGGAGGCGGAAGGCCTCGTTGTCGGCGATCAACAGCCCTATTCGGGCAAGCTGCTCAACTACACGATGAACCGCCATGCCGAGGCGGACGGACGGCCCTACCTCGGGATCGAGGTGCGGCAGGACCAGGTCGGCGACGCGACGGGACAAGCGCTTTGGGCGGAGCGGTTGGCGCGACTTTGCAACGAAGTGGCGTTGAAGCTGGGAGACTAGGCGTGTAGGGCGGCCTCAACACCGCTCCTGTTGAAAGATCGTTCCATGCCCGCCTATCGTTCCCGCACCTCCACCCATGGCCGCAACATGGCCGGCGCGCGGGGGCTGTGGCGCGCGACGGGGATGAAGGACAGCGATTTCGGCAAGCCGATCGTCGCGGTGGTGAACAGCTTTACCCAGTTCGTGCCGGGCCACGTCCACTTGAAGGACCTGGGCCAGATGGTCGCGCGCGAGATCGAGGCGGCGGGCGGAGTCGCCAAGGAATTCAACACCATTGCCGTCGATGATGGCATCGCGATGGGGCACGACGGGATGCTCTATTCGCTCCCCAGCCGCGACCTGATCGCCGATTCGGTCGAATACATGGTCAACGCGCACTGCGCCGACGCGATGGTCTGCATCTCCAACTGTGACAAGATCACGCCGGGGATGCTGATGGCGGCGATGCGGATCAACATCCCGGTGGTCTTCGTTTCGGGCGGGCCGATGGAAGCGGGCAAGGTCGTGCTGCGCGGAAAGGAAGTCGCGCTCGATCTGGTCGATGCCATGGTCGCCGCCGCCGACGAGCATTACACCGATGAGGAAGTGCAGACGATCGAGCGTTCGGCTTGCCCGACCTGCGGGTCGTGTTCGGGAATGTTCACCGCCAATTCGATGAACTGCCTGACCGAGGCGCTGGGCCTGTCCCTGCCCGGCAACGGCACCGTCGTCGCGACGCATGCCGACCGCGAGCAGCTCTTCAAGCGCGCCGGCCGGACGGTGGTCGAGCTGTGCCGACGCTACTACGAGCAAGATGACGAGCGCGTGCTGCCGCGCGCCATCGGCAAGAAGGCGTTCGAG
>JAFEEP010000639.1 GCA_018241045.1 Pseudomonadota bacterium
CGATCGGCAAGGACATTTCGGCGTAGGCCGACTTCACCTCGCGCGAGACGCCGCCGACGTTGTTGGTATTGTCGGTCGGGGCGGCAAAGACGCTCGTCAGGTTGCCGAAGAAATTGTACTTCTCCTTGCGGTAGTCGACTCCCACGGCAAGCTGCGAATCGCCGCCCGGCAAGGCGAACAGCTTGCCGCTGATCCCTCCATCGGCCTGGAACACCGAATACTTGCCGTTGTAGATCATCTCACCCCGCGCCGATGCCCCGGCCAGCAGGTCCAGCGCGGCCTGCGACTGCGTTTGCCCCGGCAGAAGAAACGGATTGATGACCCCGCTGTTGAGCGCGGCCATCAGCTTCGTGGTGTAATAAAAGCCGCCGCCCAGCACGGAGTTGGAGCGGCTGTCAGCGTAGGAAACCCCCGCGCGATAGTCCCACCCATCGGTCACCGGGCCTTCGATCGACCCGCCGATGCGCAGCGTCTTGGTCTTGGTCTCGACCTCGCGCGGGCCACATTCGAGGCAGCGCCAGCGATAGGCGATCGGCGTACCGCGTGCGCCCAGCGTCGGGAACACCGCGATCAGCCGATCATAGACCATGTCATAGGTCGCGTCGTTGACGCCGGGGATGCGGTTGTAGGTATAGAACTGGCTGGTGGTGTTCGGCGTAATCTGGATTTCCGAATAGATCTTGTGGGCCTGGGCGTCCGATCCTGTCACCTCCAGCGCAAGTTCATGTGCGCCCAACCGGGCGACCGCACGGCCCAGGTAGGTCAGGGTGTTCTGTTGCTGCTGGAGATAGGCGCTGCGTGCGCTGTCGAAAGCGCAGGCATAGCGATAGTTGGGAATGTTCCAGGCCTGCCAGTCATAGGCGCCCTGCCCCTCGATCGCCCCGCAACCCTCGCGGCCCGGCAGGTTCATCACGTTGATCGCATCGACCCGCTGAGTGGTCGATCCGGGCATGAAGGGCGCGGTGCCGGACGAGGCGATGATGGTTCCCGCCAGCGGCACGATCGTTGCAAACGGTGATCCCCGCGTTTCCGGCGCAAGCGCACGGTCGTACTGGAGAAGGTTGACGAAATCGCGCTGGTCACCGCGCAGCGGCCGGGTCCAGTTGTAGCCGACCGCGGCCATCACGTTGAAGCCCTGGTCGTTGAGATTGCCCCATCCAGCGATCCCCGACAGGCGATAGATGTTGCCGCCACCCTGTTCGGTCACATCGGCCGAACCCTGCAAGCCCAGGCCGGTGTAGTTCTTCTTGGTGATGTAGTTGATCACCCCGCCGACCGCGTCGGTGCCATAGATCGCCGAAGCGCCGTCCTTGAGCACCTCGATCCGGTCCAGCGCGGCGAAGGGGATCTGGTTGACGTCGACTGCCGCACCGGAAAGGCCATGGGCTGCCACGCGGCGTCCATTGAGCAGTACCAGCGTGCTCGCCGCCCCTTGTCCGCGCAGGTTGGCGAAGGATGCACCGTTGGCGCCGCGGTTGGCTGCGGCGGTGCTGATAACGTCGGCGTTGGAGGCAAGGTTATCCGCGCCGCTACCATTGCTGCTGAGGAACATGATCGCCTGTTCGGCGCTGTTTATCCCCTCGCGATCGAGGTCTTCCATCCGAATGATCTGCAGCGGCAAAGCGCTGTTGTTGGGATCCTGCTTGAGCCGCGATCCGGTGACGACGATCTGCCCGTCCTTGCCCTCGCCGTCCTTGCTGCTCTGGCTGGCGATGTCCTGAGCGGCGCCCGGCGCAGCCAGCGCGCACAGCGCGATTCCGCCAAGAATGGCAATACGATACGGCCTGCGTGAAATCATGGTGCCCCCCTGTGAAGCCCGCCCTGAAAGGGCATGACAGGGGCAAGACTATCAAACGATGCGCCTGTGGCTAGGACAATAGCGCCACCCCGAATCGATCGAGGGCCTTGCCCGTCAGGAAAAATCAGACTGTTGCCGAGGCGCCACAGCTTTGCCTCCGGTCAGTTCGCCGCCGCAATCAGCGCCACGGCTGCATCCATCGCCGGAACCGCATCGCTGCCTTCGGGAACGTCATTGGCCAGGATCGAGAAGATCAGCTCGCGCCCGCTTGTCGCCGTCAGGTAGCCGGACAGGGCATTGGTGGCGTTAAGCGTTCCGGTCTTGGCCCACAACTTGCCGGCAAGCGGAGTTCCGGCAAAGCGGTGGCGCAGCGTGCCATCGACCCCGCCGACCGGCAGCGATGCGCGCCAGACCGCGCCCCAGCCCTGGGCCTTGCCCCAGCGCAGCAAGGCAACCGCAGCACGCGGCGACACGCGGTTGTAGGTCGACATCCCCGACCCATCCGAGAAGTCGTAACCGCCGCGCGGAATGCCAGCCTTGTCGAACACCCCGCGCATCGCGGCCAGCCCCGCTTCCAGCGAACCCTCATCGCCTGGAGCAATGTCCCCGGCAAACGCGGCCTGGCCAAGACGGCGCAGCAGGACTTCGGCGTGAAGGTTCTGGCTGCGCTTGTTGATCAGCGCCACCTCCTCGTCGAGCGGGGCCGGGGTGACTGCAAGCGCCAGCTCCGCGCGCGCGCTCTTGCGGGACTCGTCGGCATGAACAGCGCGGTGGCGCACGACGATTTTACCCGCCACCTTGACCCCGCGCGCGATCAAGGCCTCACGCAGCGTCCACGCCGCATAATCGGCAGGATCGTCGATCCCGAGCTGGTCATGCCACGGCGCCGCATCGGTGCGGATCGTCCCGAAGACGCGCAACTCGCGCCCGTTGATCGCGCGCTCGAACCCCAGCTTCGTTTCGCCTTCGGCCGTGCTCTGCGTTTCGTTGCGTAGGGTGAAATAGGATGACAACTCGACTGCGGCTGGCTCGCCGGGTCGGGCTGCAGTGACCACCAACGGCAATTCGTTGTCGTCGACGATCATCGCTGAAGCGGCGGTGCCGGAATCGGTCGGAATATTGTTCCAGCTCATCCCCGGGCTCCACCGCTGATCAGTGAAGGCAGTATCGTCGGCGATCACGTTGCCGACCTTGCGCGCCTTGGCGGCGATTCCGTTGACCAGTCCGCCGAAGCAGCGCCGGGTACAGTCCTGCGCGGTCGACAATGCAGCACCGCCGCCGGTAAGGACCACGTCGGGGGCACCACCCGCAACGGGAACCAGCGCCAGCGTGGTCACTCCATCGGCTTCGTACCCGGCCGGATTTTTGCCCAGCAGCTCAAGTGCTGCGGCGGTTGTGAACAGCTTGGTATTGGACGCAGGAATGAAGCGTTGATCGGCATTTATCGCGACAATCTCCTTCCCTGTCTCATCAACTACCAGCACGCCGAAGCGCGTGCCAGCCGGGGCGCTCGCCAACACGGCCTCAACCTGCTGACGCAGACCATCGGCGCCCTGGGCCTGGGCGGGCGCGCAAGCCAGCAGCACCGCCAGGGACAAGCCGAGACGCACTCGCCCTCCCGGCGCGCGGCAGGCAGCAAGGCGGGGGATTTGCGGTTCGGCCTGGGGCATATCATCCTGTGGTAGCGATGAAGCGCATGGCTAGAAAGCCACCCCGCCCCCGGTCGATTGCGCTGGCCGGGGATTTGGCGTAAGGGCGCGCCTGTCCGCCCCGGCAGGGTGAGTCTGCCTGACTCGCCAGCGCCGGGGTTCATCATTTCAAAGGTGCAAGATGTCCCGTCGCCGCCAGATTTACGAAGGCAAGGCCAAGATCCTTTACGAAGGCCCCGAGCCGGGCACGCTGATCCAGTACTTCAAGGATGATGCCACCGCTTTCAACGCCCAGAAGAAGGGCACGATCAACGGCAAGGGCGTGATCAACAACCGCATCAGCGAGTACGTTTTCACCCGGCTGGCGCACATCGGCATCCCCACTCACTTCATCAAGCGCCTCAATATGCGCGAGCAGCTGATCCGCCAGGCCGAGATCATCCCGATCGAGGTGGTGGTGCGCAACGTCGCGGCCGGCTCGATCTCCAAGCGCCTTGGCATCCCCGAAGGCGAGCCGCTGCCCCACACCCTGATCGAATACTACTACAAGGACGATGCGCTGGGTGATCCGATGATCGCCGAAGAACATATCGCCTGCTTCGGCTGGGCCGGGAACGAGGAGATGCAGGACATCTCCTCCATGGCGATCCGGGTGAATGATTTCCTCTGCGGAATGTTCGCTGCAATCAATATCCGCCTGGTCGATTTCAAGCTCGAGTTCGGACGGATCTGGGACGGCGATTACAGCCGGGTGATCCTGGCTGACGAAATCAGCCCCGATGGCTGCCGCCTGTGGGACATGACCACCGGCGAAAAGCTCGACAAGGACCGCTTCCGCCGCGATCTGGGCGGCGAGGAAGAAGCCTACCAGGAAGTCGCCCGGCGCCTCGGGCTGCTCGAGAACGACGGCCCGAGCGAGGTTCTGGATCTCGGCGCGCACAGGAAACTGCGGGGCAAGTAAGGGCTGGCCTCGCGCGCCAACCCTTGCCCCAACCGCCGCCTTGCGCCACCTAGGGGCGATGCCCTCCCGCAAGGTTCTGTTCGCCCTTTCGCTGTCCACGCTGTCCCTCGCTGCCTGCGCCCCGCAGGTGGACCGGGTGGCGAGTGCCGCTGCGCGCCCTCACCCGACCTGGGCGTTCCAGGCCAGCGACGTGCCGGTCGACGAGGGCTATCGCTTCGGTCAGCTCGCCAACGGAATGCGCTATGTCATCCGTCACAACGCCACGCCCAAGGGCACGGCGCTGGTGCGGATGCAGGTCGATGCGGGATCGCTCGACGAAAGCAACGATGAGCGCGGCTTTGCCCATTTCGTTGAGCACATGGCCTTCAACGGATCGACCAATGTGCCCGAGGGCGAGATGGTCAAGCTGCTCGAGCGCGACGGGCTGGCCTTTGGCGCCGATACCAATGCCCAGACCAATTACGAGCGCACCACCTATATGCTCGACCTGCCGCGCGCCGATCCCGCGCTGCTGGATACCGCGCTGATGCTGATGCGCGAAACCGCGAGCGAACTGACCATATCCCCCGAAGCGGTGAAGCGCGAGCGCGGCGTGGTCCTCGCCGAAATGCGCGATCGCAATTCCTTCGCCTTGCGCAACTACATCGACCAGACGCAGTTCGTCGCTCCCACCGCGCGCTACACCGAGCGCCTGCCGATCGGCACCACCGAGACGCTCAACGCCGCAACCGCCGAGAGCTTGCGCGCGTTCTACGCCCGCGAATATGTCCCGGCACGGACCACCTTGATGGTGATCGGCGATTTCGATGTCGATGCGGTCGAGGCAGCGATCCGCCGCTGCTTCGACAACTGGCAACCGCGCAAGCCCGATCCCCAGCCGTCCGCCGGGCCGATCGAGCCAAAGCTGGCGGGCAAGGCCGATATCTATATCGATCCCGCACTGTCGGAACGCGTTACCGCGACCCGCCTTGGTCGCTGGCTGGACGAGCCAGACAGCCTTGCCCAACGCCGCGAGAACCTGCTCCGCCAGGTCGGATATGCCGCGATCAACCGCCGCCTGCTGCGTTTGACGCGCGAGGCCAATGCCCCGTTCCGCAGCGCAGGGCTGGGCACCAGCGACATATTCAAGGCCGGACGCAGCACCAGTCTTGCGGTCGACACGGTCGACGGCAAGTGGCGGCGCGGATTGATGACCGCCGTCGCCGAATATCGCCGCGCCCTCAAATACGGGTTCAGCACCGCGGAAATCACCGAGCAGATCGCCACGATCCGCGCCGCCAACGTCAACGCCGCGGCGATGCAGGACACCCGCAGCAATGGCCAGTTGACCGGCGCGGTGCTGGCCCTGCTTGCCGACGACATCGTCCCCGACACCCCGCGCCGCTCGCTCGATCGGCTGGAGGCGTTCATCCCGCAGATCACGCCGGAAGCCGTTCTCGCCGCGCTGAAGCGCGAACTGGTGCCGCTCGATGCGCCGTTGTTGCGCTTCCAGGGACGGACCCCGCCGTCGGGCGGCGCGGCTGGGCTGCGCCAGGCCTGGGACCAGGCGATGCGTGAGCCTGTCGCCCCGCCCAAGGCGACCAGCGCCGGGCAGTTCGCCTATACCGACTTCGGCGCGCCGGGCACTGTGACCGCCGACAGCACCGAGCCGGTGCTGGGCATCCGCGAATTGCGCTTTTCCAACGGCGTTCGCCTCAACCTCAAGCTGACGGCGCTGCAGAAGGACCTGATCTGGATTCAGGTGTCGATCGACGGCGGCAATTTCCTGGCGACCCGCGACGATCCGTTGGCAACCAAGCTGGGCGGTGTGTTGACGCTGGGCGGGCTGGGAAAGCACAGCAAGGACGAGCTGGACAGCCTGCTTGCGGGCCGCACTGCCGCAACCAACTTTGGCGTGACCGACGAGACTTTCACCGAGGTCGCGACCACCAATCGCCAGGACCTGCAATTGCAACTGCAACTGCTGACCGCTCAGATCACCGATCCCGGTTATCGCAAGGAAGGCGAGGTGCTGTTCCGCCAATCGGTCAACAATATGTTCGCCTCATTGCGGGCAACGCCGGGCGCGGCGCTGGCGGCGGATGCGGGGGCGATCCTGTCCGACAACGACCCGCGTTTCAGCCTGGGCAAGGTCGAGGACTGGCGGGCGCTGACCTTTGAGAAACTGAAGGCCAGGATCACCGACCGCTTGCAGCACGGTGCGATCGAGATCGGCGTGGTCGGCGATTTCGAACCCGATGCGGTGATTTCTGCAATCGGCAAGACCTTTGGCGCGCTGCCCCAGCGCGAGGCGGAGTTCCGTCCCTATAGCGACCAGCGCAGCCGTCCTTTCACTGCCGACCGCTCGCCCCGGATCCTCCGTCACACCGGGCCAAAGGATCAGGCGCTGGTGACAATAACCTGGCCGACCCGTGACGGCGAAGACCCAGTGGCACTGCTTCAGCTTGAACTGCTGGAGCGGGTGGTGCGGATCGAACTGACCGACACCCTGCGCGAAAAGCTGGGCAAGGCCTATTCGCCCAGCGCCAGCAGCAATGCCTCGCGCACCTGGCGCGGGTTCGGGGTGTTCGGCATCTCCGCCTCGGTCGACGTGGGAGAGGTCGCCGCGACCCGCGCGGCCATCGCAGAAACCCTTGCCGAATTGCGCGACACGCCGATCAGCGCCGACCTGTTGCTGCGCGCCCGCGCACCGCTGCTGGAAAGCTTCGACAACCTGCTCAAAAGCAATGCCGGCTGGCTCGCCTATGTCGACCGCGCGCAGACCGAGACCGACCGGATCGAGCGGTATGCCAGGGCCAAGGAACGCCTGTCCACGATCACTGCGGCAGACTTGCAGGCCCTGGCCCGGCGCTATCTGACCGCAAATGGCGGCGTCGAGGTGACCGTGCTGCCCGAGGGGATCGAGGCCCCCAAGGCTCAGGCCACCGTATCGCGATAGCGCCAGATCGCGACGGTCCCGAAG
>JAFEEP010000063.1 GCA_018241045.1 Pseudomonadota bacterium
CCGGTCCGCCGCGTCGAGCTTTCGGAATCCGTGATCCGCCACGCGGTCAGCCTCCGCAAACGCGCCCGACTGCACGCCCCTTTCTCGCCCCCTCCACGCCCGCGCGATCTCGAACCACTTTTGGTTTCAGTGAGTACCTCGATCCGGCCACCCCACGCGCGCGCGAGTCCGACCCGCCCTCACATTGAAATGCTTCAAAGGACGCGGGCAGGCGTATTGCGGATGATGGTCTCCGTTGCATTGAAAGCGATCAATGAAGCCGACCTGCAGGGGGAAAGGATGAAGCAGCCGGAAAGGTTCGAGGACACGTTCATCGGCGGGCTCGACGCGCTGCTGAGGAGTGAGATCAGCGCCGCGATGAATGTCGACAAGACGGCGATCGCCGACCTGGTCGACCGGGTCACGTTGAAGGTCTGTGAGAACTTCGGCGGCCAGCAACCCTATATCGGCATCGGTCATCAGTTCCGCCTGAACCGGGTCTACCGCTCGATCTATGAGGCCTTCGACGGCGAGAACTACCGGGAGTTGTCTGCGCGGTACGGGCTCACCGAGCGGCAGGTCAGAAGAATCGTCGAAGGGGTGAGGCGGACGCGCCGTGAGGCGCGCAACGCCGCCGCTTCCGTTCAAGCGCGGGCAGAGGGGCCATCCGGGCGCAATACCATCAGGGTGTGGGTCCGGTGCCGCAACGGCATCTACTGCGCCCGGTTTCCCAATGGCGAGGAGGCGAAGAGCCGATTCAGCGCCCTGGCAGCGGTGCAGCGCCTGGCCGAGAAGACCTGGCCGGCGGGAACGTTCGAGGTGAGCAAGGAAGTCGACGCCGAGCCCGGCGAGGATGTGGAGGTGGTGATCACGCTCAAGGATTCGGCGGCCGGCATCGAGACCAACACGGTTCCCACGCCGCCAACGATGGAAGAAGAGGACACGCAATGTACGCAAAGCAAGACGTAACCCACGCCATCTTGCGCACTGCCGTCGAGAAGATCCGCGCTCGTCGGTTTGTCTCATGGGAAGGCATGTACGCGGCGAGCGACGGCGAGCCGGGTGAGGATAGCTGCGGCGTGAGCCTGATGCATGCCGATGAGCTCGACGTGGTCGTCGTGATCACGCATTACTCGGCTTCTGTGGAGGCGGCGGAGCCGATTGAGTTCGGGGCCTATGTGAGGCCGGCGGACGATGGGTCTGGCCGGGCCGTGACGGGATCGATGCACAACCATTGCGGCCGAGCGCTGCGCGCGGCACGGGGCGCGGGCAGTTTCTTCGAAGTGCAGCTCCTGCCGCACCACCACCCCTGATTCGTCAGGCACACGGGGCGGCGCCTGGCGGCGTGCGGCCCTTCAACCAGGAAGAGGAAGCAATGACAAGCACACCGAAAACCAACGTCGTGGCCCTGGCAGCGGAAACCTCAATCACCGAATCGGCCGCGGCCGTCCTGGCGCACCAGGCGCAGGTTGCGGCGCTCAATGCGGAGATCGAGACCCTGACGATGGCGATCACCGAACAGAACGGGAAGGCCGCCGCGTTGCGCCAGGCGCTGCCGAATGTGTCGGTGCTCGACGAGCGCATGGATGACCTGCTGGCCGATGTGGCGATCGGCAAGGCGACCGACGAGGCCGTGACCCAGCTCGAGGCCGAGCGGCGCGAGGCGCGGGAGACGGCCGAGCGCATCCGCCCCGAGCTGGAGAAGTTCGCCCGGACGGTGGCGGCGCTGGAGCGCAAGGCCGAGGATGCGCGGGTGCGGGTGCGACAGTTGAAGGAAGACAAGCCCGCGCTGATGCGCCGCTTTCTGATGGACGAGGCGCAAGCCGAGTGCCGGCGCTACGTCGACGATGGCTTGCGGGCCGCGCAGTCGTACCAGCGGCTGAAGGCGCTGGAGGTGCTGCTGGGTGAGGCGGGGTCGAATCAACCGTTGTGTGCATCGCGCGAAACCATGGTGCTGCCCGGCTTCAACCTGGCGGCGTCTGAGGAGGCGCCGCGCCATCCCGTCTTGACGGGCATCCTGTTCAAGGTGGACCAACGCTTTGACTTCGGAGTGCCGGGCCGGCTGGCAGCGGAAGAGCGCACGGCCCTGCGCGAGCGCTACGGCGTCGAGTTCTAGGCCAGCGGGAGGCGCGACCATGCAAGCAGCGATTCCCCGCAAGGGCCTGCGGGCCGAGCTGGAGGAACTGCTCGGCACGCCGCACCAGGTGGTGCTGAGCGTCGGCGCGGTGACGGTGACGCCGCTGAAGTTCGGCGACCTGCCGGAGCTGTTGGCCTGCCTGGATGCGCAGCAGGAGGCGTCCGGCGGCGAAGTCTTCTCGCGCCTGCTCGAACTGTCCACCGGCCTGGAGGCGGACTTCATTTCGTCGCTGGGTGAAGAGGATTTGCGCAGGCTGCTGGAGGCTTCGAAGGCGGCGAACCCGTCGATCTACCGGGAGGCGCCCGCCGGTGCGCGGATGCGCCCTGGTGCACAGGCCAAGGGCGGCATCATGGATTCGGTGGCGCTGCTGATCGAGAGCGGCCATACCCTGGAAGACATCAAGGGCTACACGCTGAGCCAGATCGAATGCCTGGGCCTGGCGCATGCGCGCCTCGAAGCCGAGCGCCGCATCAACGAGGTGTGTCTCGCCCGTGCGGCGCAGGCGGACGGCAAGGGGTTCAAGAACACTGTCGCTCGTCTTGAGCAGTCGCTCAAGCGGCTGAGCTGAGCAAGGGCCGCGTCATGACTGGCAACGCCATGGAGCTGTCGTTTCGGGTGACCGGCGATGCCAGTAGCGGCATCAAGGCCTTCACCGAGCTGAAGAAAGGCGTCGGTGACGCGCAGAAGGCGTTCGACGAGGCGACCACACGCGTTGCCGAGCTGGCCAAGCAGATCCGGGAGGCGGAGAAGCCTTCCGCGGCACTGAACCTGGAGTTCGCCAAAGCCAAGCGCGAGGCCGGCGAGCTGAAAGAGGCTTTCCTTGCCAAGCGCAATGCGCTGGAGCAAAGCCGGCGCAGCCTGACGGCGGCCGGCGTCGATGTGAAGAACCTCGCCAGCGAGTATCGGCGCCTGGCGGCGGAATCGAAGGCCGCGGCGGCGGCGCAGTCGGGCGCGGCGGCGGCAAAGGCCGCAGGGCAGGAGCGCGCCAACCTGCTGGGGAGCTTGGGCGTTCGGCCCACCGCGGACATCCAGCGCGAGATCAGCGCCACCCAGCAGACGCTGCAGCGCCTGGCGGCCGATGCCCGCGTCAGCGGCGAGGAGTTCGACCGGGCGTTTGCGGCCGGGCAGAAGCGTATAGCCTCGCTCAAGGGTGAGATGCACGGGGCGATGGACCCGCTTACGGCATCGGTGGCGCGGGCGACCGGGGGCGTCGGCGAGTTGTCGACGGCGCTGCGTCCGCTGCAAGCGGCCTTCGCTGCGATCACCGCTGGTATCGGCGTACGCGAGATCCTGCGCGCGGCTGAGGTTTACGGCGAGATGACGGCCAAGATCCGGCTGGCGACCAAGTACACAGGCGATTTCGCCGAGGTGCAGGCCGGGCTGCAGAAGTCTGCAAAGGACACGCGGACGCCGTTGGCCGACACCGTCAACCTGTATTCCCAGCTTGCGCCCTCGCTCACCCAGATCGGCGTCAGCGGCAATGAGGCGGTCGGGGTGGTGACCACGGTCAGCCAGGCGGTTGCGCTCTCCGGGGCGGCAGCGCAGAACGCATCGGCGGGCATGCTGCAGTTCGCGCAGATGGTCGGCGGTGGGACGGCGCGGCTCGAAGAATGGAGTAGCCTCGTCGAGAACGTGCCGGCTGTCGCGGATGCCATCGCCGAAGGCTTTGGCAAGACACGCGACCAGATGCGGAAGCTGATCGAATCGGGTGCGATCAGCTCAGAGGAGATCGTCCGGTCGCTGCAGAAGGTATCCAAGCGGGTCGACGAGGACTTCGGGCAAATGCCGACGAAGATCGGCCAGGCGATGACGCTGGTGAACAACGAGTTCACCGTCTTCGTCGGTCGCATCGATGAGAGCCTCGGGGCAACGCAGACGCTGGCCAACGGCATCAAGGCGCTGTCGGAGAATCTGGAGCTGGTGGCGCGCATCAGCATTCCCCTGATCGCGGCGGCGACGGTGCCGCTCGTGGCGCGCCTGGGGGTGATGACGGCCACGGCGGTCAAGGCGGCGATCGCGCTGGCAGCCGTCAACCCGGTGGGTGCGGTGATCGGCGTGGCGGCGGCCACGGCCGCCTATTTCGCGCTCGACAAGGTGCTTGAAAATGTCGCCGAGAAGGCCGAGAAGACCACGGTCGAGGAAACCGCCAGGAAGGCGGAGGAAACCGCCAAGGCGCGTCTGAAGGTCGAGCAGGATCTTGCACGCGAGATCGAGAGGCTCGAGAACCTGCGCAAGGTCGCCGCCGGCACGGCAAACGCGAACATTCTTCTCGACGACAAGCAGCTTCAGCAGAAGCGGATCGAGGAGGCGCGCAAAGCCACCGAGAAGCAACTCGAGGGCATCGAGCGCCTGCGCGATGCGCTGCGGACCGCGTGGGAGACCGCGATCGAGGGCGCCCGCCGTGCCCGTGAGGAAGCCGCGGGACTGATGCAGCAGGCGGGAGAAGCACGCCAGGCGGGCATCGACAAGGCGAACGAACGCCTGATGCGTGGAATGACGCCCGAGGAGCGCGGGATCGAGGCGGGGCGCCAGGCGCGCGACCTTCGCGATCAGGCCAGCGGCAGTGCTTCGCGGGCGGTCATCAAGGCGTTTGAAGGCGACCTGAAGAACGCGCAGAAGCTGGCCGAGGCCGCCGCCAATCAGGCAGAGCGTGCCGAAAGGTTCGTCGACCAGATCGGGGACGATCGGACGGCGGCCAACCTTTCGAAGGAACTCGGCGAGATTCGGGAACAGGCGTTGCGGGCGTAGGCCCAGATCAAGCAACGCGAGGCGCAGCAGCAAGAAGAGACGGGTCGGGCGCTTGGGCAGGAGTTCCTGAACAACGAGCAGCGTATCGTCGCGTTGAAGGCGGAGCTGGCGAAGCCTGTCACGATCCAGCTTGACATCACCGCGGCCGAGCAGCGCATCAAGGTGCTGCAGGCGCAGTTGGCCAAACTCGGAGGACAGCCCGGCGCCGCGGATACTTCAGCGCCAGGGGCATCGGCTGGCACTCCGACTGCGGCGGCCGGCCTAGACAAGACAACCACCGTCACGGCCGAAACGACGCAGGCGGAGAACGCTCTCGGCGAGGTGAAGTCCGCAGTCGACGCGATCCCGGAGAAGAAGCAGGTTGTTGTCGAGTCGATCCTGAATGACTGGACAACATCTACGGGGGATGCGGCCAGCAATTGGAACGCGAAGCAGAACAGGTTTGCGACCGGCGGTTTCGTGCGTGGTCCGGGTAACGGTACCAGTGACAGCATCCTGGCGCGCTTGTCGAACGGGGAGTTCGTGGTTCGTGCCGCTGCGGTGCGGCATTACGGCGCCGATCTGCTTACGCGCCTCAACGGGCTGAGCCTGCCGCGCTTCGCCGAAGGCGGGCTGGTGTCGAGTGGCGTGCTGTCGGTCGCCGAACCTGGAGGCGGCAGCAATACGCCTATCGTTCTCGACCTTGGGCAGCTTGGCCGTCACGAGACGAGCGCCCGGCAGGATGTCGCCGACGAGCTGGTCAGGGTCTTCCAGCGCGCCGCACTTCAGCGCGGACGTCGCTCATGAGCGCGCTGCGACGGGCCTCCGCACCTACGGCGCGCGCCCTTCGGCCTTCAGCCAACATGACTTAAGGGACACATCAATGAATGACCAGGAATTGCACCAAGCAGCAAGCCAATACGTGTTCGAGCGGCGCGTCAGCTATGCAGAAGCGTTGCATGCGGTGTTGAGCAGAGAACAGGTTCGGGCGCAGGCCCCCTCGACCGCATCGGACCCGTCTGAGTCCGATGCGGCGCTGGATATGCAGGCCCGCGCGCATGCCGAGGAGAACGGCACAAGCTATGTTGATGCCCTGCGCGAAGTGATGGCGAAGAAGGGCGTCGAGCTGCTGCTGCGGCACGTCCAAGCGACGACCCCGGCAGGCTCCGATGCAGTCATCGACGCCAAGGCGCGTTCCTTCGCGCTTCAGAACCGCGTCAGCTATGCCGAAGCGCTCGACTGTGTCACGGGCACATCGTTCGCCTGCTTTGCCGAATCGGCCCTCGCGTCGCCGGGTGGCTCGGCGGCAGACATGCTCTCCGGGCAGAAGGTCGACATCTTCGAGGCGGGGACGCATGTCTCGATGGAGGGAGAACGGATCACCTTCTCGCAAGCCGACATCGACGCCATCGCCGCCGGCTACGACCCGACCCGACGCGAGGCACCGCTCACGGTCGGCCACCCCGAGCACGACAAGCCGGCCTATGGCTGGGTTCGTCGACTCCACTCAGCGCCTGGCGGACGCCTGCAGATGGAGGCGCACCAAGTCGACCCGGCGTTCGCGGAGATGGTGAGCGAGGGGCGATTCAAGAAGCGTAGCGCGTCCTTCTACCCGCCCCACAATCCTTCAAACCCGACGCCGGGCCGGTGGTATCTGCGACACGTCGCATTCCTTGGCGCGCAGCAGCCCGCGTTGGCGGGGCTTCCCGATCTTCAGTTCATGCAGAGATAGGCGCGATGCGGGAACTGGCCCCCTGGGCACTCCTCGTTTTCCTCGCCGGCTTCTTCGCCGGGCGCCTGTATGCTCGTGCGGACATCGCCCATTCGGCCCGGCGCATGGGCGCGTTTCAGTTCGGGGATATGGTGTTTCGTGTCAGCGAAGTTGCTGGCGAGCGCCGGCCGACTGGATACCCTAAGCCGCCCCGCAACCCTCATCGCGAAGCAGCCGACGAGGGCGCGGGCGATCGGGAAACGTTGTCGTGAGTGGCCCCGGTAGCGCTCGATCGCGCGACATTGATCCAGTCGGAAGCGTGAGCCTGCCCGCGGCACTGCAGCGGGCGCTTTTCGCGCCATGCAAGGGGCTACGGCCCTTTTCGTGTTTTCTGCTACCTAAATTTGTTTCGCCCAATTAAAGCGGCGCGACGGTCAAATATCTCGCCGAACGAGGCGCATTTATCGCGCACGGCTTTATGCAACGCCGTCAACCGCGTGCCGCAGGCACGGCTGGCCGAAAGTCCCCAGTGCGGCCAGTGCCACCAGCCGCTGTTCTCCGCTCGGCCCGCCGAACTGA
>JAFEEP010000640.1 GCA_018241045.1 Pseudomonadota bacterium
GGCTCGAACCTCGCCATGGCGGTGATCCGCGATCGCTTCGCGGCGATGGGTCTGGGCCTTCACAACGATCTCCAGAACGAACATTCGATCGTCGGCAACTTCCCCTTCGTCGCCATGTTCGAGCATTTCGGCACGCCCGAACAGCAGCAGGAGTTCATCCTCGGCGGGTTCAACCGCGAGCGGCGCGTCGCCTTCGGCCTGACCGAGCCCGATCACGGCTCGGATGCCACCTTCATGGAAACTCGCGCCGTCCGGGAGGTTCGCGACGGGATACCGGGCTGGCGGATCGACGGGCGCAAGATGTGGATCACCGGGATGCACGTCGCCACGCATTGCGCCGCGTTCTGCCGCACCAGCGGCAAGGATGGCGACGCGAAAGGCATCACCTGCCTGCTGGTGCCGATCGACACGCCGGGCATGGTGGTCGACGAATATATGTGGACCTTCAATATGCCGACCGACCACCCCCGGATGCATTTCGAGAATTGCTGGGTGCCCGAAGCCGCCGTGCTCGGTCCGGTCGATGGCGGACTTTCGATTGCGCAGAGCTTCGTCCATCAGAACCGCATCCGTCAAGCCGCCTCCTCGCTCGGCGCGGCGACCTATTGCGTCGAGCACGCGGTGAAATACGCGCGCGAACGCAAGCCGTTCGGGCAGGAGCTGGCGCGCAACCAGGCGATCCAGTTTCCGCTGGTCGAACTGGCCACCCAGTGCGAGATGCTGCGCGCGCTGATCTACAAGACCGCCTGGGAGATGGACCAGATCCCGCACAAGGAGCTGGAGCACAAGCTCTCCGACAAGATCTCAATGTGCAACTACTACGCAAACCGCCTGGTCTGCGAGGCGGCCGACCGGGCGATGCAAGTCCACGGCGGGATCGGCTATTCGCGCCACAAGCCGTTCGAGCACATCTATCGCCACCACCGTCGCTATCGCATCACCGAGGGGGCGGAGGAGATCCAGATGCGCAAGGTCGGCGCCTATCTGTTCGGCTACCTTGGTCCGCGCCGGGCACAGTTCGCGCAACGATGATCCCGCGGGGAGTGGCCCGCGCGCAACACCTTGATTGCATTCGACCCTATGGTCTTGCCCATGTTCGACCGGGCAGGTTAGGTCTGAATCCTGAACCGAACCTCGGGGGCGAGGAAATTCTGCGGCTCAAACAAGGGGTTTTGCTTCATGCATATCGTTCTTCGCCATAGCTTGCTCGCCTCGCTATCCGCCGCCGCGCTGGCCACCCCCGCCTGGGGACAGGAGGCCCCCGCCGATAGCGCCGATGCCCCTCAGATCATCGTGACGGGAACCCGTTCGACGACCCGGACGATCGAAGACTCCCCCGTGCCCGTCGACGTCCTGTCGGGTGCCACCCTGACCCAGGGCGGTCAGGCTGAGACCAACAAGATCCTCAACCGGTTGGTGCCCAGCTTCAACTTCCCTCAACCGGCGATCGCCGACGGATCGGACGCGTTGCGCCCGGCGACCTTGCGCGGCCTCTCGCCCGACCAGACGCTGGTGCTGATCAACGGCAAGCGTCGCCACGTCTCTGCCCTGCTCAACATCAACGGCACGATCGGCCGCGGCGCGGCGGCAGTCGACCTCAACACCATCCCCGCGCTGGCGATCGACCGGATCGAGGTGCTGCGCGACGGGGCCTCGTCGCAATACGGGTCCGATGCGATCGCCGGGGTGATCAACATCCGCATCAAGAACGCCAACCACGGCGGGCGCGCCACCGTCAGCTATGGCAAGTACGACACGACGATCGACGGGGTCGACAACGTCACCGGCCTTGTCACCTCGGGCGGGCAACCGGTCCCGATGACCACCGACAGCCGCTATTTCCAATCGAACGTGCAGGGCGAACGCAAGGCCCACGATGGCGAAAGCTACTCGGTTTCGGCCAACGTCGGCCTGCCGTTCTTCGGCAATCGGGATGGCTACATCAACCTGACCGGTGAATACCGGCACCGGGGCTGGACCAACCGCCAGGGATTTGACCTGCGTCCCAACTACATCCGTCCGACGTCGACGACCTGGGACCCGCGCGAGCTGACCCTGAATCGGTTGAATTTCCGCTTTGGCGATCCGCAGTCGGACGACTTCATCCTGTTCGCCAATGCCGGCGTGCCGGTGGGCGACGCGCTCGAACTCTACATGACCGCCAGCTTCGACCAGCGCGATTCGCTGAGCGCGGCGAACTGGCGGCAGGAAAGCAACTCTGCCAACCGCGACTGGTCGCTGATCGTGCCGGGAACCGAGCCGACCAATGCCAACTTCGTCGCGCTGACTGCCGACGGCTTCCTGCCCAAGATCAAGTCGAAACTCAGCGACTTTGCCGGGACGGTCGGTCTGCGCACCACCGCGGGCGAATGGAAGGCTGATGCCTCGTTCAGCGCCGGTCAGAATCATTTCGACTATCGGGTCGAGGATTCGCTCAACGCCACGTTCGGCCCGTCCTCGCAGCGCAGCTTCGACGCCGGCGGACTGCGCTACAACCAGTACCTCGCCAATCTCGACATCAGCCGCGACATCGACGCCGGCTTCGCCAAGCCGCTGACCGTTGCTTTCGGCGCCGAATACCGCTCCGAACGATTCCAGATCCGTCCCGGCGACCTGCAGTCCTGGGCGACCGGCCCCTATGCCCGCACGACCTTCATCCCCACCGGAACGGGAACGCCCGCGGCCAACTGCTCGGCGCGCAGCGGCGCCTACAATTCGACCAGCGGGCTTTGCACGGTTAGCGTTTCCCCGGGCGCGCAGGGTTTTCCTGGCCTGCCCGACTCGGCGCTGACCAACCGCAGCCGCAACAACATCGCCGCCTATGTCGAACTCGATACCGACCTGATCGAGAATCTTTCGACCACCATGGCGGCACGGTTCGAACACTATTCGGACTTTGGCGACACGCTGACCAGCAAGCTTGCCATGCGCTACGAATTCATCCGCGGCTTCGCGTTGCGCGGCTCGGTTTCGACCGGTTTCCGCGCGCCGTCACTGCACCAGCAGTATTTCACCACCACTTCGACCAACTTCATCGGCGGCATCCCGGTCGACGTGCTGACCGCGCAGGTTTCCAGCCCGGTTGCCCGCGCGCTCGGCTCCAAGGACCTGAAGCCTGAAAAGTCCTTCAATCTGTCCGCCGGGTTCACGGCCAGCCCGATCAGCGGGCTGACCCTGACGGTCGACTACTACAACATCCGGATCAAGGACCGGATCGTGCTGACCGAGAATCTCGGCGCCTCGTCGTCGGCGACCGACACCGCGATTCGCAACTATCTGAGCTCGCAGGGCCTGGCCGCGACGGCGGCGCGGTTCTTCATCAATGGCCTCGACACCCGCACCCAGGGCGTCGACGCCGTGCTGAACTGGCGCCTGCCGATCGAAGGGGTGGGCCGGTGGACGCTGACCGCCGCCTACAACTACAACAAGCAGAAGATCCTGAACCGCAACAACACGCTGGGGCCGCTTTCATCGATCCCGGGCGTCATCCTGTTCGGCCGTGTCGAATCGCTCCGCTTCACCGAGGGGCAGCCGCGTGACAAGGTCGTCCTCAGCCTTGACGGGGACGTCGGCAAGTTCGGTCTGACGGCGCGGACCACCCGTTATGGCAAGGTCACCTCGCCCGGCGCGGCCGCGCCGATCAGCGATCCGACCAGCCTGACCGCCTATGGCCCGGATGATATCTTCCTCGGGGCCAAGTGGATCTCCGACCTCGAACTGCGCTTCAAGCCGACCGAACGGCTGAGCCTGGCAATCGGTGCGGACAACGTGTTCGACGTCTATCCCGATCGTTCGCCGTGGGGGCTGCGTCCGGCCAGCGTGGGTGGATCCTATCCGTCCAACCAGCAATATATCCCGTACTCGATCTTTTCGCCGTTCGGCTTCAACGGCCGTTACCTCTACGCCAAGGCCAGCATCGACTTCTGAGCAAACGACCAATCCGGATCGCGCGCGGCCCTTGCGCCGCGCGCGATCAGGTTTGCACCGGGTCCAGCCGGTGTCGGGGCAGGCCATCTCCGACGCGTCCCGCGCCCAGTCCATCGCGCTGAATGGCGATCCCGGTCAGCAGGCTGTCGGCGATCATCCGCGCCCGACTGGCGACCTGGCCGGTGGCCTGTGGATCGGCCTTCAACTCGTCAAGCGTGGCGTAGAACAGCGCCAGCCAGCGCGCGAAATGTTCGCCGTCCAGCCCGGGAATCGCGGTGTGGAGCCGCATCGGGTTACCACTGTATTCACCGCTGTTGAGCAGCACCCCGCGCCAGAACTGGTTCATTCGCGCCAGATGCGGCCCCCAGTCGGTGATCCGCGCGGCGAAGATCGGGCCAAGCACGGCGTCTTCGCGGATGCGGGCATAGAACTGGTCGATGAAGGCCGCGATGTAGGCAGCGTCAATTCCGATTTGCGCAGCTTCGGCCTGCTTGCGCGCCCGCGCCGCCCGGGCATGGGGATGGCCCTGCTTGCGCAGTGGTTGCTGGCGATCGGGAGGCGTGGTCATGCCGTCCGCCCTAGAGCCGTGAAGGACGGCAGGAAAGCCTAACGCGACGCGGTGCGGCGGAAGCTCGACGCTTCGACCTGATAGCCGTCGTAGATGGCCCGCGCGATGCTGGCGATGCGGGCATCGCGGCCCGACTTGCCGCCCTGCCCGGTGACATAGACCGCCACCGCGATCGCGCGGCCATCAGGGGTGTTGATGATCCCGACGTCGCTCGACGTATTGCTCAGCGTGCCGGTCTTGTGGAGGATGCGGGCATCGCTGGGGAGCAGCGCGCGCAGGCGGTAGCGCCCGGTAACGCAGCGTTCCATCGCCGAAAGTAGCACGGCATTGCTCGACTGGCTGAGCCAGCGACCCTGATAGACCCCGGTCAGCAGTTGCACCATGGCCAGCGGTGTCGCGCTGTCGCGCGGGTCGATCGTACGGGCAGGATCGTACTGGCCATCGTCGCGGACCAGGGTCGCAATATCGCGATCGAGGCGGAAGCCCGACAGGCCCGCGCTGTTGCGCACCCACTGGTTGACCGCCGAAGGCCCCCCGACCGCAGCTAGCAGGGCGTCGGTGGCGTGATTGTCGCTATGGATGATTGCGCGGTCGATCAGTTCGAGCGCCGACAACGTCGCACCCGCGCGCACCGGGGCAACCGCGCTGGAATACTTCGCCGAGGGCACCGGCATCTTCAGCGCATAACGGGTGGTCAGGCTGTAGCGCCCCTGATCGACCCCGTTGAGGAAGGTCGCGACGATGGCGATCTTGCTGGTGCTGGCCATCGGGAAAGGCTGGTTGCCAAGCACGCTGAGGCTACGCCCGGTGCCCAGATCGACCGCAGCGACGCCGATGCGGCCCTGGGCGCCATTGGCCAACTGGGCGATCTGCGCCTCAAGCCCCGAATCATAGCTGCGCGAACCGGAGTTCGACGGCCACGATTGCACCGGCATGATCGAGACCGGCGCGCCGGTGGCGGGGCGCTGCGCCTTGGTATCGCTGCGCAAGACCTTGTCGAAAGTCGATTCAAGGCTGGTCGAGGTTGCCGCAGCAGGCGGCACCACAAGGGCTCCGACCAGGGCCAGAGACGACATGAAGCGGAGGAGCAATCCGTTTTTCACGGGATCAGCGATAGCCCAGACATGCTTACAGTTTGTCTAACGAAGTGCGGGCGGCAAAGACCCCTGCGACGAACCGCACTTTTCGTGCGAGGACTCGCGGGAACCATTTCTCGCCGCAATCCGATCATTACTCGTCGGTGAACCGTGCGGAAAGCAAAGGGCCGGAAGGATCGCTCCTTCCGGCCCCTGCATTTTCAATGGCTTGAACGATGGATCAGAAGTCCATCCCGCCCATGCCGCCGCCCGGCATCGCCGGCATCGCGGGCTTGTCTTCCGGCTTCTCGCTGATCGCCGCTTCGGTGGTGATCAGCAGGCCGGCGACCGAGGCCGCATCCTGCAGCGCGGTGCGGACGACCTTGGTCGGGTCGATCACGCCGGCCTTGGCGAGGTTTTCATAGGTGTCGGTCGCGGCGTTGAAGCCCCACGATTCATCACCCTTGTCGAGCAGGCGACCAGCGACAACCGCGCCGTCTTCACCAGCGTTCTCGGCGATCTGCTTGACCGGGGCGGTGATCGCCTTGCGGACGATGTCGATCCCGCGGGTCTGGTCCTCGTTCGCACCGGTCAGGCCGTCGAGAGCCTTGGTGGCATAGAGCAGCGCAGTGCCGCCGCCAGGGACGATGCCTTCCTCGACCGCGGCGCGGGTAGCGTGAAGCGCGTCGTCGACGCGATCCTTGCGCTCCTTGACCTCGACTTCGGTGGCACCGCCGACCTTGATCACCGCAACGCCGCCGGCCAGCTTGGCCAGGCGTTCCTGCAGCTTTTCACGGTCGTAGTCGCTGGTGGTGGTTTCGATCTGGGCGCGGATCTGCTCGACCCGGGCCTTGATTTCTTCCGCCGAACCGGCGCCGTCGACCAGGGTGGTGTTGTCCTTGTCGATCGTCACCTTCTTGGCCTGGCCGAGCATCCCCAGCGTGACCGATTCAAGCTTGATGCCCAGGTCTTCGCTGATCATCTCGCCCTTGGTCAGGATCGCGATGTCCTGCAGCATCGCCTTGCGACGATCGCCGAAGCCGGGAGCCTTGACCGCCGCAACCTTGAGGCCGCCGCGCAGCTTGTTGACCACCAGGGTGGCCAGCGCCTCGCCTTCGATGTCCTCGGCGATGATCAGCAGCGGACGCCCCGACTGGACCACCGCTTCGAGCACCGGCAGCATCGACTGCAGGTTCGACAGCTTCTTCTCGTGGATCAGGATGTACGGATTATCGAGTTCGACCGTCATCTTTTCCGGGTTGGTGACGAAGTAGGGCGAGAGATAACCACGGTCGAATTGCATACCTTCGACGACGTCGAGTTCGAACTCGAGCCCCTTGGCTTCCTCGACGGTGATCACGCCTTCCTTGCCGACCTTTTCCATCGCTTCGGCGATCTTTTCGCCGACTTCGGTGTCGCCATTGGCCGAGATGATCCCGACCTGGGCGATTTCCTTCGAGCCCTTGACCGGGTTCGAGCGCGCCTTGAGGTTTTCGACCACGGCGGCAACCGCGGTGTCGATGCCGCGCTTGAGGTCCATCGGGTTGGTCCCGGCGGCGACCGACTTCATGCCTTCGCGCACGATCGCCTGAGCGAGGACCGTGGCGGTGGTGGTGCCGTCACCGGCAGCGTCGTTGGCCTTCGAGGCCACTTCGCGCAGCATCTGCGCGCCCATGTTCTCGAACTTGTCCTTGAGTTCGATTTCCTTGGCGACGGTGACGCCGTCCTTGGTGATGCGGGGGGCGCCGAAGCTCTTGTCGATCACCACGTTGCGGCCCTTGGGGCCCAGGGTGACCTTCACCGCATTGGCGAGGATATCAACGCCGCGCAGAATGCCTTCACGGGCATCGCGGCCGAATTTTACGTCCTTGGCAGCCATCTTGCTGTCCTTTCAGCTTTGGAAGTTCACATAGTTCACAGGGTGCAGGGATACGAAAAATCCCGGCGATCAGGCTGTTCAGCCGATGATGCCGAGGATGTCCGATTCCTTCATGATCAGCAGGTCTTCGCCGTCGAGCTTGACCTCGGTGCCCGACCACTTGCCGAACAGGATCTTGTCGCCGGCCTTGACGTCGAGCGGGGTAACCTTGCCGTCTTCGGCCTTGTTGCCGGCGCCCACGGCAACGACGATGCCTTCAGCGGGCTTTTCCTTGGCGCTGTCGGGGATGATGATCCCGCCAGCGGTCTTTTCTTCGGCCTCGACGCGGCGAACCAGCACGCGATCGTGCAACGGACGAAAGCTCATGTGGATGTCCTCTCTACATGATGGTCAAAACAAATTGGCACTCCACCATGCAGAGTGCCAGCGGGGCGGATATGGGTGCGCCCCGGCGAACCGTCAAGCCGGAGTCGATTCAAAAATTTCGCTTGCCGTTCAGGCGGGCGAAGGCACCGGCTCGAGCCCCAGTCGGGCGCGGTTGCGCCAGCGCCAGAGCAGCAGGATCGAGACCACCACCAGCCCCACCGCGAGCCCGATCCACACCCCGAAGCCTGCCAGCGGGGTGAAGAAGCCCAGCCAGATCGAGGTGCCGAAACCCGTGATCCAGTATCCACCCAGCGCCATCAGCATCGGCACGCGGGTATCCTGCAACCCGCGCAGCGCCCCGGCGAGCACCGCCTGCGCCCCGTCGAACAACTGGAACGCAGCGGCGACCCGCAGGAAGGTGACGGCGAAGCCGACCATCGCCGCGCGCTCGGGCGCCTCGGGATCTATGTAGAGCCGCAGCACCCAGCGCGGCTCGATCAGCATCAGCAGCGCGGGCACCGCCATGTAGGTCATGGCCATGAGCAGCGCCGCGGCCCCCGCCCGACCGATCGCCGCGCGATCGCCCGCGCCATAGTGGAAGCCGACCCGGATCGTCGCCGCCTGGCCGATCCCGAAGGGGATCTGGAAGGCCAGCGCCGCGACCTGCAGCGCGACGGTGTGCCCGGCCAATTGCGCCTCGCCGATCAGGCCCATCAGAAAGGCGGCGCTGGTGAACAGCCCCCCCTCGGCCAGAATGATCAGCGCGATCGGCACCCCGATCCGCAGCAGTTCGCGAAAGCGCTGCCATTCGGGCCGCCACCAGTTGCCGAACACGTGATAGCGGCGCAGGCGCCGGTCGGACCCGATCGCCACGACATAGGCGGCGAGCATGGCGAAGGAGGTGATCACGCTCGACAGCGCCGAACCGTCGAGCCCCATCGCGGGGGCGCCAAGATTGCCGAAGACGAAAGCGTAGTTGCCCAGCGAATTGACCAGGATCGCCAGCACGGTGATCGCCGTGGCGAACAGCGGCCGTCCCAGTGCCGAGACGAAATTGCGCAGCACGCTGGCCAGGATGTTGGGGGCCATCGCCCAGAGCAGGATCGCCAGGAAGCCCCCCGCGCGGCGCGACACCACCGGATCCTGCCCGGTCAGCAGCATGAAGTCTTCGCCATAGGCGCAGACCGCCATGCCCGCCAGCGAGCAGGCCAGCGCCAGCCAGAGCGCCATCCGCACCGAACGGCGCACCTCGCGCACCGCGTGGCGACCGCGGCCCAGCTCGGCGGCGATCAAGGGGGCGCAGGCCCCGGTCAGCCCCGAGAAGCACCACATCATGATCCCAAACAGCGACACGCCCAGCGACGACGCCGAAAGCGCCTCCTCCCCCAACCGCGCGACGAAGATCACGTCGATCGCATAGACCAGCATCTGCAGCAGATTGGCGGCCGCCAGCGGCGCCGCCAGCAGCAGCGTTGCGCGCAATTCGGCGCGCCAGGGGTTCGAGGCAGGGTCGAGCGACATAAAGCCGGCCCGGATAGGGACGATCCCTGTGGGTATAAAGGCAATTCGGCGTGGGCCGCGCACTTCTCGTCGCGACCGTGCGCATAATGCAACGCCGGCGCCGATTTGTAACTTTTCATGGCGGCGCGGATGGAGTCTAATCCCTGCGATTGTAAGTCGCGCCCTGGAGGGGGTCGCGGGGGATGTTTAAGGAGACTTGCACGCAATGCTGACCCGTTTTGCCGGCCTTGGCGCCGTGGCGCTTTCATTTGCTCTCGCCGCCTGCGGCTCGCCGCCCGCAGACAAGGCTGCCGACACCAGCGCCAGCCCGGCGGCTGCGGTTGCCGATACCGCTTCGGCTGCGGCGACCACCGCAGCGGCTGACGCCAAGCCCGCCGCCTTCGCCCAGTGCGCCGCCTGCCACTCGACCGAGAAGGGCAAGATGGGCATCGGGCCAAGCCTGGCGGGCATCTATGGCACCAAATCGGGCGATGTCGCGGGCTATGCCTTCAGCGACGCGATGAAGGGCGCCAACCTGACCTGGGATGACGCCACGCTCGACAAATACCTGACCGCGCCGGCCAAGGTCGTGCCCGGCACCAAGATGACCTTCGCCGGGCTGAGTGATCCGGCCGCGCGCCAGCAAGTGATCGAATACCTGAAGACACTGAAGTAGAAAACAACTTCGGGTCCTTCGGGTCGCACGGGAAAGGGTCGGGGCGGAAGCTCCGGCCCTTTCTTTTGGCGCACGTTTTCGGGCGCGCTGCCGGGGGCATGGAGAGGTTCTACAAATGGACCGAGCAACGACCTAGGCCGTGACCGCGTTCACATTTTGGGAGATGGAGGCGCACTGTCCGAACACGATAACGTTGCGGAAATTCCGCGAATAGACGTATGATTCGGGCCATGGTTCGCTGGTTGATTATTGCTTTCGTGGCATTCATGCTCGGAACGACGATGGCAGCGTCATCCGTTCCAAGTCCAAGATCAGTTTTTGCCGACCACGACCCCTACGGTCGGCTTCCAAATACCGCTATTCGGAAGCTAGGAACTGTCAGGGGGAAGGCCTCCGCCTACGTCATCTACTATCTGGAGTTTGTGAATCCCGTATCGCGTCATGGTCAGCAACGATTAGCTATCATCAAGAACGGCAAGAGCTTCGCCGGCGCCTTTCAATGTACGTTGAGTCCTGCCGATGCGAAGTTGATCGTCGGCAAGGACCGGTTCACCGTATGGGTTCAAAACGTTCGCGAGCCATTTGTAGTCAAGTTCGATCAGCGCGGCCCAACACGCAATGCGTTCTTCTGCGGTGAGGGATCGGGCTGGGAAGATTCGATCTGACGCGTTGATGCCCGCTATCCCCAGCAAAGCTGTCGTCGCCCCGTGCCAAACGAAAAGGGCGGCCCCAGCGGGACCGCCCTTTCCTGAAATCCGTGAAGGATCGCGTCGGGATTACTTGATCTCGACGGTGCCGCCAGCGGCTTCGATCTTCTTCTTGATTTCTTCGGCGTCGGCCTTGTTGGTGCCTTCCTTGATCGCCTTCGGCGCGGCCTCGACCAGCGCCTTGGCTTCGGTCAGGCCCAGCGAGGTGATCGCGCGGACTTCCTTGATGACGGCGATCTTGTTGCCGCCGTCGCCGGTCAGGATCACGTCGAACTCGGTCTTTTCCTCGGCGGCTTCGGCAGCGGCGCCACCACCGGCCGGAGCGGCAACGGCGACAGCGGCAGCGGCGCTCACGCCCCAGGCTTCTTCAAGGGCCTTGGCGAGGTCGGCGGCTTCGAGAACGGTCAGCTTCGAAAGTTCTTCAACAAGCTTGGCAATATCAGCCATGATGGTTCACTCCTAAATGTTGGCCGGAGGCGGGCAGCGCCCTTGCTCCGGTAAATCGCATGAAACGTCTTATGCTGCTTCCTTGGCGTAGGCGCCGAAGACGCGGGCCAGCTTCGCCGCCGGAGCGGTGGTGAGCTGGGCGATCTTGGTCGCCGGAGCCTGGACCAGGCCGATGAGCGTGCCGCGCAGTTCGTCGAGCGAGGGCATCGAGGCGAGCGCCTTGACACCTTCGGGGGTCAGAACCTGCGTGCCCATCGATCCGCCGACGATTTCGAGCTTGTCGTTCGTCTTGGCGAAGTCAACGACTGCCTTGGCGGCGGCAACCGGGTCCGCCGAAGAGGCGATCGCGGTCGGGCCGGTCAGGAACTCGCCGATGCCGGCGTAGTCGGTGTCCTGGATGGCAAGCTTGGCAAGACGGTTCTTCGCAACCTTGTAAGTCGCGCCCGCATCGCGCACCTTTCCGCGCAGAACAGTGGACTGGGCCACCGTCAGCCCGAGGTTGCGGGTGATCACCACCACGCCCGCCTCGGCGAAAGCTGCGTTGAGCGAAGCGACCGATTCGGCTTTCTGCGAACGATCCATGCCTTACTCCTTCAAAATGACCGAGCGAGGCGAACCCCGCGCGGCCGGCTACGTTGTCCATGGCGCTGATGCGCCACGGGCGAGTCCGTGCGAAGGGGAAGGAGGACGTGTGAACCACGCCGATTGCGTCACTTGCCGGGCAAGTGGCCGCGAAAATCTCTGTCCCCGTCTAGGCTGCAGATTAAGAGGGGAACCCTCAGCAGCGGTCTCGGACGGATGACGGGTTGGGACGAATCCCGCGCCAGTCGGGGCGGGCCAATAGCAGTCACGCCCCGCAAGTCAAGGTTTCCCGCTATTCGGCGACGTAGCCCAGCAATTCGCCCGGCTGGCAATCGAGTTCGCGGCAGATCGCCTCGAGCGTGGAGAAGCGCACGGCCCGGGCCTTGCCGGTCTTGAGGATCGAGAGGTTGGCCAGGGTGATGTCGACCCGTTCGGACAACTGGGTCAGCGTCATGCCCCGCGCGGCGAGCAGGTCGTCGAGGTGAATGACGACCGGCATCACACGGTTCCTTCCAGATCGCCCTGCATTTCGGCGCCCTTGCGGAACACCCGGGCGAGGATGAACAGCAGCAGCACGATCGCGACGCCGCCCGGTGCGGGATCGATGTCGAGCGGCAGGCCGTTGACGTCGCCCAGCACCTCCACCCCGATCATCCGGGCGAGGAAGCCCAGCGCCATCAGCCCGATTACCCCGCCGCCGATCCATTCGAGCCGCGCGGCATTGGCGGGCGAGAAGGCCTCGCCGGTCTCGACCGTGTCAATCAGGGCCATGAGCCGCAGCACGATACCGATCACCGTATCGAGCGCGGCGAGCGCGATCAGTGCGCGGCCGACCGGGCGCCACGCCGGATCGAGCGGGGTGCGAAGCAGCTCGACGTTGAGCAAGGCAGCGGAAGCA
>JAFEEP010000641.1 GCA_018241045.1 Pseudomonadota bacterium
GCAAGCCCCGGTTCGGGCGCGATCGTGCGATAAGCGGGCAGGTTCAGCCCCAGCTCCTCGGGCGGCGTACCTAAGGCGATATGGCCGGCGGGCGCAGCACCCATTTCAGCCGGACCGGGCAGCGATACGTAGAACGCGGTGCTGATCCATCCGACCGGATGATTGTGCGGCACATTGTAGCCCTGGCGCAGCAGCCGCACCGACCAGCTTCCCTCGATCAGCAAGTGTTCGCGCGGCAGGCCGAGCAAGGGGTGTCCCGGCTCGTGCGGGGGCAAGTCGGAGACATAGGCACGGATCGCGTCGAGAAAGCGCGCCCGCGTCAGGCGCATGATCGGTTCGTCGCGCAGAATGACCGAACGATCGGTCTGCGTCCCACCGCGCACCGATTGTTCGACATAGGGTCGCTGCATGGTGTGGAGGCTGCGCAGTAATTCCGCCAGTTCGGCCAGATCGCCCGCCGAAAGATCGAGCGGCAGCGCGCGGATCAGGCGATCGGGATTGTCCAACCACAGGTGCCGCGGATCGTCAACCAGCCGCCAGGCGAGCGACAGGTAAGGCCAGAACAGCGCCGCCGAAGGCTTGCCGAGCTGGGCCTGGCACAGCGCCTCGGCAGTCCGGGCGTCGCCGCCGCGCAAGGCATGGCGGATGCGGATGAGGTCGATCGTCTCGCCCGAATAGGCGGTGGTCTTGGGCAGCAGCCGCGCGGCTTCGGCCTGATCGCCGGATTCGCTGGCGACGAACAGCCGTGAAACGGTGACGGCGGGGGATGCGCCCAACGCCGCCTCCCAGCGATCGAGCACGTCGCGCGCGCCTTGCCAATCGCGGACCTGCGCCAGCGCGCGAAACCAGCCGAGCCACAGATCGGCGTTGCGCGGGTTGTCCTGCGTCGCGCAGAAATAACTTTCGGCAAAGCGCGCCTGTTCTCCCCTGGTCCAGCGCAGCACCGACAGGGCGTGGTGGCCGTCGAGCCAGTCTGACCGCACGGCGAGTTCCGCCGCCAGCAGGTTCTCGGCCTCTGCCTCGGCGCCCTCGCTGGCAAGCGCGAGAGCACGGTTGCGCAGCATTTCGTGGTTGGCGGGATCGGTCGCCTGCGCCGCGCCGAACAGCGCGGCGGCGGGTTGGCCCAGTTCGTAGCGGGTCTGTGCCAGACCCTGCAGCAGAGCCAGGTCACTCGCCCCCGCCGCGCGCGCCGCAGCAAAGACCTCGGCCGCCTCGCCCAGGCGTTGTTCGCGGCGCAGCGCAACGCCGTGGAGCAGCGCCAGTTCGGCATCGCCCGGCGCGGCCTTGCCCAGCACCGCCAACAGGGGGATCGCCCGTGCAGCCAGCCCCAGACTCATCGCCTTGCGCACCAGAGCAAGCTGCGTCTCGCGCCGCCGCGGATCAGGCGCCTGCAGGTGACGGACCAGCTCGCCATCGAGCGCGCCGCAAAGCTGCTGCTGCTCGGGATTCATGGCATTGTCACTGGCAGCAATGAAGTGGGGGAGCAACTGCGCACGGTTGCTCCCCGCTGTTTCCCGCGATCACTGGCATCGCGGGGGCTCCTCACGGGGAACGGCTCAGAACTTGTAGCGGACCGAGGCGGTGAAGGTCCGGCCCAGCATGGCGCTGTTGTCGAAGATCGCCTCGTTCGCGGTCAGCCCCGGAACCGGCCCGGTCACCGCCAGGCTGCCGTTGTTCGCGCGGTAGCCGAGCTTGTTGAACAGGTTGTTGGCGTTGACCGACAGTTCGAGGTTCTCCATCGGGCGGACCTTGACGAAGCCGTTCACGAAGGTCGAACCCGGCGCGATGATGTTGCCCGAGATGTAGAAGTTCGACTGGCCGCTGACGCTCGCCCCGATCTCGGCAATGCCGGCATCATAGCTGGGCGAAACCAACCAGGTCCACTTGGGCATGGCCACCGGAACCACACCGGTCTTGGCGTTCTTCGCATCGGTGTAGACGAGGTAGCCGTTGATCGAGAACCCGCCGAACTTGACGTCCGCCGAAGATTCGACCCCCCAGCTGTGATAGATCGCGTCGATGAACGGGCTTTCGTTGCGCGACGGCGCGGTGAAATCGTAGTTCGATTCCTTGGTCTGGGCGCGATAGACGGTGACTTCGGCGTGATAACGACCGGCGCCGATGTTGCCGCGCTGCTTGAGCCCCAGTTCCTGTTGGGTGACAAAGTTCACGCTGAGGTAGTTGCCCCCGGTGGTAAGCTGACCCGACGAGGTGAAGTTGTTGTTGTTGTAAAGCAGGCGATCGGCGTTGAAGCGGCCACCCCGGCTGACCCGGGCAAAGACGCTGGTGTTGTTGTTGACTTCGTAAAGCGCACCGAACGACCAGCTGGTATAGCTCTTCGAATAGTCGAGCACGTTCACCGGCGTGGTCGCGGTGTTGTAGGTCGGCAGCGAAGCCGATCCGAGCGCGTCGGAATAGGTGATGTTGGCCCCGGCGACCCCGGCATAGGCGTTTCCGCTGGCCTTCAGGTTGTCGAACCGCACGCTGCCATCGAGGTCGAGCCCGCCGAACTTGCCCTCGACCTGGAAGTAGGGCGCGTTGTCGGTGTAGTCGACGTCATAGGAACGGCCGCCGCAGCATCCGCCCCACTGGTTGTTGAAGCCCGACAGGCCGTTGGCATAAAGCTGTGCCCCGGCGGCGTTGAACAGGTCGAGCGGAACGGCGGTGCCGTTGCTGTCGAGCGTCTGGGTGACGTTGTTCAGGCGCCAGTCCATCGCGATCGTCTGGCGCATGAAGAACCAGCCACCGCGCGCGGTGATCCGGGCCCCGCCGGCATCGAACTTGGCATTGAGCGTCAGGTCGTTGGCGAAGCTGCCGACGTCCTTCATCGTGGTATAGGCCTGGGCGCTGTTACTGATGAAGTTGCCGGTATAGGTCTGCCCGGCCAGTGGACCCGCCGCATAGCGCAGCGTACCGCCCGGCGCATTGGCGGCGATATAGGCCGCGGTCGAAGCCTCGCCGGTCCACTGGTTCGAGAAGGTGCCGCTCATGTCGGTCCAGCGCGCCTTGTCGGTGACCGACAGGCCGTCGCTGAACTCGTAGTGGAACTCGCCGCCGATCGCGGTCGCGACCGGGTGGATGCCCTGCATCCGCACGGTTTCGAGGTTGCCCGAAGCGTTGAGGATCTGGAATGACTGGTCGTAGATCCCGGTCGACCCGTACTTGCGCGCATCAACGTTGCCGAAGGTGCTGATTCCGGTGATCTTGTTGCCGCTCAGGGTGACCATCGTCGGCATCGAGGTATAGGTCGGCTCCTGATCGTCAAGGCGCTTGAAGTTCAGGCGGATGTAGCCCTTGCCCTCGCCGAACTCCTTGGTGATGTTGGCCTTGATCTGGTAGCCCTTCTGCGCCTTGTACCCCAGGTGGGTCGGGCCGTGGCCGTCGATGACGAAGCCCCCGACGTGGAACATCGCGCTGTCGGACAGCTTGCCGCCATAGTCGAAATCAAGCCGGGTTTCGCGATAGTTGAGCGCGGTCGAAATGCCGATCGAGCCGCCCTGCTCCTTGCCGGTCTTGCTGACGTAGTTGATCACCGCGCCCGGCGCCTGGCTGGCGAAGGTCGAGGCCGAACCGCCGCGCACCGCTTCGACGCGGTCGACGTTGTTGTCGAAACGCACCCAGTAGTCGTTGTTGCCGAACTGGATGTCGCCGAACAGCGTCACCGGCAGGCCGTCTTCCTGCAGCCCGACATATTCCGAACCGCCGGTCGAGACCGGAATACCGCGAACACCGATGTTCGAGTTGCCGCCCGGACCGGCAGTGTCCTGGACGTTGAGGCCCGGGATCGTGCGCAGCACTTCGGCCTGCGAACGCGGGGTGAAGTTGACGATCGATTCCTGCGAAACCTGCGAAACCGAGATCGAGCTGGTCCGGGCGGTCTTGTCACCCGCCGCAGCGGTGACGACGATTTCCTCGCCCGCGTTCGCCGTGTCGCTGGCCGGCGCGGCTGCGTCCTGGGCCAGCGCCGGTGCGGCGATCAGGCCAACGGCGGTGACCGCGACGGTCGACACACAGGTGCGCAGAATGGACTTCTTCATAACCTCTCCCCTAATTCGCTGCGGACGCCTGTCCGGATTGGAACGAGTGTGTCTCTGTCATATGCAACAATCGATTGCAATACTCTTTGTCAATCGATTGCATTTTTGCCGGGGCTGTGACTTTTCCGCCACCACACGGCACCTGTCCGGGTCAGTCGCCGCCGGGCGTGAAGCGCATCGCCCAGCTCTCGCCTGCAAGGCGATGCTGGAAAGTCAGGGCACACAAACCCTCGGCGGAAAGCACCTCGCAGCTGCCTGCGTCGAACCATAGGACGACCGGCGCACCGGACGCGACATGGCATCGTCCGACCGTGTCGAGAACCGGCGAAACCGAATCACGGCGGCAGATCGAAAGCAGCGCCGCATGGCGTTCGATCACGAACTGACGCCCCGCGGCATCGGCGACGGTCAGGGTGCAGTATTCCGCAGGCGGCAGGACGATTCGCGCCGCGACGGGAATCGCGTCGGCGAGATGCGAGACGGTCGGGACGCCGGCAACGGCAGCTGGCTCGACCTCCTGCCGCAAGGCCCAGCCCTCACCCGCGGTCACCAGCGACAACCGTCGCGGCAGGCTCATAGCCCCACGCCAGCCCTGCCGCGGCAATTGCGCCTGATAGGCATGGTTGCCCATCCAGCCGACCCACAGCGGGCGACCCTTGGCATCGCGCGGCTCGTGCCAGGCGATCGCGGCGTAGAAATCGCTGCCCCAGTCAGCGACCTGCCACGGCGCGGCGGCGCGGCCATCGGCAACGAAGCGCGTGCCATCGAACGTGCCGGTACGATAGATCGTACCCGAACCCGGTCCATCGTGCAGCACGTCGACCTTGAATACCCAGCGCGTCTCGCCGCAGTCCTCGACCGGCAGTTCGATCAGCAGCGGACATTCCCAGATCCGCCCCGGGGCACCGCCGCTTTCGACCACTGAAAGCTCGTCCCAATGCCGCAGATCGCTTGATCCATAGATCAACGCGCGGTGTTCGGCCGACAGCGCCACCACCATGATCCAGCGCTGCGTGGCTTCGTGCCAGAAGACGTTGGGGTCGCGAAAGTCGGCCAGGCCACGGTCGACCACCGGGTTTCCGTCGTATTTGTGCCAGGTCCGACCGCGATCGATGCTCCAGGCCAGCGCCTGGCTCTGGCGCTGCGGCGGCTGCGCCGATGATGCGGTGTAAAGCGCGATCAGGGCGTTGGTGCCGAAGCCGGCGCGCCCATCGGGGTCGCAGACCGCCGAGCCGGAGAAGATCAGGTCCTGCGGATCGTCCTCGATCGCCACCGGCAGTTCCCGCCAGGTCGCAAGATCGGTGCTGACGGCATGGCCCCAGCTCATGTGCCCCCAGTCTTCCCCCTGCGGGTTGTACTGGTAGAACAGGTGCCACTCGCCGTCGTGATGGACGAGCCCGTTGGGATCGCTCAGCCAGTTGGCCGCAGCGGCGTAGTGATAGAGCGGTCGCATCTTTCCTGCCGAATGAAGCTCAGGCGATCGTCACGCGGTCGCCGCAAAAGGCCAAGTGGAATACCGGAGCGGGGGTCCCGCCGAACTGGCTGCGCACCAATTCGGGATGATCGGCGAGATCGCGGCCCGCCAACCCCCAGTGATCGACGAAGCTCCACACCGCGCCCTCGCCCGTGACCCACCAGCTATAGCCCTGAGTCGGCTCGCTCGCCGGATTGCCCGCGACCAGGCCATCCCCGTTGACCGGGCGATAGGGCCCGCTCAGTCGATCGGCGACCATGGCATAGAGCCCGTTGGGCCCACCGGGCACCGCCGGATCGAAGGTGCGGCGCTGGGTCGACCAGAAC
>JAFEEP010000642.1 GCA_018241045.1 Pseudomonadota bacterium
AAGGACCGATGTTGAGCGCGAGGGCATAGGTGTTGAGGTTGCGGACCTGCCATTTCCAGGTGGTCCAGCCATTTTCGTCGCTGCGCCCCGTGAACCGGCCATTGCCTGCCGCGACCAGCGGAGCGGGGACGGTGAAGGCCATGTCGATCGTGCCGACGCGCTTCTGCGAATTGTCGATGCAGGGATAGATCAGGTCGCAGCCCTCGCCCTGGACCGCGGTGGCGATCCACGGCTGGCCGCTGGGTGCCTGGCTCCACTGGATCCCGCCGTCCCACGGTGCCTTCTTCGCCTTGTGCGGGTGGCCGGAATAGCGGATCTCGAGCGTCAGCTTGTCGCCCTTGGCGGCGGTATGGGGCAGATCGACCGAGAACGCCCCCTCTTCGTTGCGCCAGCGCGCGGCGTCGATCGCCTGACCATCGACCAGCACCACAGAAACCGCATAGCGCGGATCAAGATCGAACTCCAGCCGACCAAGCGGGCCAAGCGCGGTCAGCCCATAGCGTGCCGTGCCGGTGAGCAGCGTCGCGGCGGGGTCGACGCGGAGAGCAAGGTCGAGCGAATCGAGCCCGGTCGCGACCTGGTTGGCGCTGAGCGGCAGGTCGCTTTCGGCGGTGCGCTTGGCCAGCGGGGGATCGGCGGGCACATCCTCGGCGCGCAACGCAACGGGGACGCAAAACGCCAGCGCCACCATGACGCCAAGCGATGGCCTGATCCACGCCCCCTGCATTTCTCCGCGCTTATTCGGCGCCGTCTTCGCTCGGTTCGGGCGCGGCCTTGGGTTTCTTCGCCCGTGCCTTGGCCTTGGCGGCCAGGGCCTCGCTCTTCGCCTTGGCGCCGCGCTGAAGCTTGGGCGGGGCGGGGGTCAGCTCGAATGCCAGCGATCCGTCCTTGACGGAGACGTGAACCTCGCCGCCGTGGCGGAGCTTGCCGAACAGCAGTTCCTCGGCGAGCGGCTGCTTGACCTTTTCCTGCAGCAGCCGGGCCATCGGCCGCGCACCGTAGAGCTTGTCATAGCCGCGATCGCCCAGCCATTCGCGCGCATCGCCATCGAACTGGATGTGGACGTTCTGCTCGGCCAGTTGCAGTTCGAGTTGAAGCACGAACTTGTCGACCACGCGGCTGATCGTCTCCTTGCCAAGGTAGGCGAAGGGCACGATCGCATCGAGGCGGTTGCGGAACTCGGGGCTGAACATCCGCTTGACCGCTTCGTCGCCCGCGTCCTCCTTGGACACGTCGCCAAAGCCGATGCCCTGCCGCGCCATGTCCGATGCGCCCGCATTGGTGGTCATGATGAGCACCACGTTGCGGAAATCGACGGTCTTGCCGTGGTGGTCGGTCAGGCGGCCGTTGTCCATCACCTGCAACAGGATATTGAACAGGTCGGGGTGCGCCTTCTCGATCTCGTCGAGCAGCAGCACGCAATGCGGTTGCTGGTCGACGGCATCGGTGAGCAGCCCGCCCTGGTCGTAGCCGACATAGCCTGGAGGCGCGCCGATCAGGCGGCTGACCGAGTGCCGCTCCATATATTCGGACATATCGAAGCGCTGGATCGGAATGCCCATGATGTCGGCAAGCTGCTTGGCCACCTCGGTCTTGCCAACGCCGGTGGGACCGCTGAACAGGAACGAGCCGATCGGCTTGTCGGGATCGCGCAGGCCCGCGCGCGACAGCTTCATCGCGCTCGACAGCACTTCGATCGCCTGATCCTGACCGAACACCACGCGCTTGAGATCGCGCTCAAGATGTTCGAGCGCGGTGCGATCGTCGCTCGACACCGACTTGGGCGGGATGCGTGCCATGGTGGCGATTACCGCCTCGATCTCGCGCCCGGTGATGGTCTTCTTGCGTTTCGACGGCGGGACCAGCATCTGCATCGCGCCGACCTCGTCGATCACGTCGATGGCCTTGTCGGGTAGCTTGCGATCGTTGATGTAGCGAGCCGACAGTTCCACCGCGGTCTTGATCGCCTCGGGGGTGTACTTGACCTTGTGGTGCTCCTCGAAGGCCGTGCGCAAACCCTTGAGGATCTTGATAGTGTCCTCGACCGTGGGTTCGTTGACGTCGATCTTCTGGAACCGGCGCAGCAGTGCGCGGTCCTTTTCGAAGTGGTTGCGGAACTCCTTGTAGGTGGTCGAGCCGATGCAGCGGATCGTCCCGCCGCTAAGCGCAGGCTTGAGCAGGTTCGAGGCGTCCATCGCCCCGCCACTGGTAGCCCCGGCGCCGATCACGGTGTGGATCTCGTCGATGAACAGCACCGCGTTGGGCAGCTTTTCCAGCTCGTTGACCACCTGTTTGAGGCGTTCCTCGAAATCGCCACGATAGCGCGTGCCCGCAAGCAGCGCGCCCATGTCGAGCGAATAGATCACCGCCTCGCTCAGCACTTCAGGCACTTCGCCCTCGACGATCTTGCGGGCCAGCCCCTCTGCGATGGCGGTCTTGCCCACGCCAGGATCGCCGACATAGAGTGGATTGTTCTTCGAACGACGGCACAGGATCTGGATCGTCCGGTCGACCTCGGGCCCGCGGCCGATCAGCGGATCGACCTTGCCGGCCAGCGCCTTGTCGTTGAGGTTGACGCAGAACTGGTCGAGCGCGGAATCCTTCTTGCCGTCCTTCGCCTGGGCCTTTTCTTCCTGCGCCGGGGTTTCGGGGGTTTCGGAGCCCTGCGGCGAGCGGTCCTCGACCCGCTTGCCGCCCTTGCCGATGCCGTGGCTGATGAAGCTCACCGCATCAAGTCGGCTCATGTCCTGCTGCTGGAGGAAATAGACCGCGTAGCTGTCACGCTCGGAGAACAGCGCGACCAGCACATTGGCCCCGGTGACCGTGTCCTTGCCCGAGGACTGGACGTGAAGGATCGCGCGCTGGATCACCCGCTGGAATCCGGCGGTGGGGGCCGGATCGCCCTTTTCCTGCGTCTTAAGTGATTGATATTCCTGATCAAGGTATTGTTTTACCACCTCGCCCAGTTCAGCGAGGTCGACCCCGCAGGCTTGCATCACCTGGGCCGCATCGGGATCGTCGATCAGCGCGAGCAGCAAGTGCTCGAGCGTCGCATATTCGTGGCTGCGCTCCGAGGCATTGGCCAGCGCCGAATGCAGGGTCTTTTCGAGGCTTTGTGCAAAACTGGGCATCTAACGGTCTCTTTCGAGGGGAAAGGTGGCTCCGGCTGGTAAGTTTGGCCTTGCCGGAGAGTATGAATGGTCGTGGTTAACCAAACCTATATGGGAAGCGCCGCCGGGCACGAAAAGGGCGGCGCGATCCATCAGCTGGTTCGCGGTCTGAACAGGGCGTCGGCGGCGGCGCGATGCACCCCTGCCTTGTCACGGTGCGCGCGCACGCGGGCGATCTCCGCCTCAAGCAGCGCGATACGCTCGGCCAGCTCGTCCTGCGAATAGGGATCAAGCACTTCCTTCGCCAGCAGGCTGGCGGCATCGCCTTTGACGCGGGGCAGGTCGTCGTCCATCCGAATGACAGAATCGGACCACTTGGGCTTGCTGTCAACCGATCGCGGCGATAGGGGCAAAGTCGTGGCGAATGGGCAACAGCGCCGCGCGACGGGGGATGGCAATGGCAACGCAAGTTCCTGAAACCATGACGGCAATCGGCTTCGACGCCCCCGGCGGACCTGAGGTGCTGCGACCCGCGGTGGCGCCCGTCCCGCAACCGGGCGAAGGCCAGGTCCTGATCCGCGTCGCCTTTGCCGGGGTCAACCGGCCCGATGTGATCCAGCGCCAGGGCTTCTACCCGCCGCCGCCGGGCGCCTCGCCGTTGCCGGGGCTCGAGGTGTCGGGCACAATCGTGGCGCTTGGCCAGGGCGTCGATGCGGCGCTGCTGGGCCAGCAGGTCTGCGCGCTGGTCGCGGGCGGCGGCTATGCCGAATATTGCCTGGCGGAGGCGCCGGTGTGCCTGCCGGTTCCCACCGGGTTGTCGCTGGCCGAGGCGGCGGCCCTGCCCGAAACGCTGTTCACCGTGTGGCACAACGTGTTCGAGCGCGGCTATGTCGCCGATGGCGAGACGATCCTGGTCCACGGCGGCACCAGCGGGATCGGCTCGATGGCGGTCATGCTCGGGCGGCTGATGGGGGTGAAGGTGATCGTCACCTGCGGCGGGACCGACAAATGCGCCGCCGCGCTCGAAATCGGCGCCGCGGCCGCGATCGACTACAAGACCCAGGACTTCGTCGAGGAGGTCAAGCGGCTGACCGATGGGCGCGGCGTGGCCATGGTGCTCGACATGGTCGCGGGCGACTATGTGGCGCGCAACCTCGCCTGCCTCGCTGACGATGGCCGCCATGTCACCATCGCGGTCCAGGGTGGGTTGCAGGCGACGATCAACATGGCCGAGGTCATGCGCCGCCGCCTGATGCTGACAGGGTCGACCCTGCGCCCGCGTTCCAACACCTTCAAGGCGCTGCTCGCCCAGGAAATCGCCCAGCACGCATGGCCCTTCGTCGAGAGCGGTCAGCTTCGCCCGGTGATGGACCGCATATTTCCCCTGTCCGATGCCGCCGCCGCCCACGCCCGGATGGAATCGGGCGATCACGTGGGCAAGATCGTGCTCGCCGCGGGCTAGACGGACCACTTCCATCCTTGCCCTTTGGGGCGAATCCGCCTACATCGCGCCGCGAACGGCCGCTCCGGTAAGGGGCGGCCCTATTATTTTCTGACGGAGAATTCGTTTCTCCTCGCCGGAGTTCTTGGCCGTGACCCAACCCACCCCCCTGATGCCGCACGCCACCGCGTCGTGGCTGGTCGACAACACCGCGCTGTCGTTCGAGCAGATCGCCGAGTTCTGCGGCCTCCACATTCTCGAGGTTCAGGCCATGGCCGACGACCTTGCCAGCTCGAAGTACACCGGGCGCGATCCGGTGCGCTCGGGCGAACTGACCATGGCCGAGATCGAGAAGGGTCAGGCCGATCCCAACTATGCGCTCAAGATGCAGAAGGCGCCGGTCACGGTCAGCCGCACCAAGGGTCCGCGCTACACCCCGGTGTCGAAGCGTCAGGACAAGCCTGACGGCATCGCCTGGATCCTGCGTGCCCATCCCGAGATTTCGGATGCCCAGATCGGCAAGTTGATCGGCACTACGCGCAACACCATCGCCGCGATCCGCGATCGCAGCCACTGGAACATCGCCAACATCCAGCCCAAGGACCCGGTCACGCTGGGCCTGTGCAGCCAGCGCGAGCTTGACGCGATCGTGGCCAAGGCGGCGAAGAAGGCCGGACTCAACGACGAGGCGGGCGACGATGCGCGGCTTGGCGATGACCGCGAGGCGCTGATCGAGGAACTGCGCGCCGAACGCGAGGCTCACGTCAAGGCTGCCGCCGAAGCCGCGCAGGAAGCCGAGGCTCAGGCCTGGCTCGAAGCCAAGCGTGCCGCGGAGGCCGCGGGCGAGGAACAGGCCTGATCCCGCCGCGCCGGGCTTGCCCCGACCGGCTCGGTCGGGCTAAGCTCCTTACATGGTTGTAAATAGTCCGATCCCCGAGCCCTGGCGCGACCACTACGTGCACCCCTGCGCGTGGGACATGGAATTCCCGCCGCTGTCGCTGCCCGATTTCTTCGCCCAGGCCGCGCAGGCCCATGCGGAGCAACCGCTGGTCGACTTCATGGGGCGGCGTTTCAGCTATGCCGAGCTCCACCGCGAGGCGCGGGCCTTTGCCGCCGGACTGCAGGCAGCAGGTGTGACCAAGGGCGATCGCATCGGGCTGTTCCTGCCCAATGTGCCGATCTACATCTCGGCCTACTACGGTGCGATGATCGCCGGAGCGACCGCGGTCAATTTCAGCCCGCTCTACACCGCGCCCGAGCTTGAGGCGCAGGTCGCCGATTCGGGCACGCGGATGCTGGTGACGATCGATTCGGTCGCGCTGCTGCCCACCGCGCTCAAGGTGTTGGACGGATCCAGCCTGGAAAAGCTGGTGGTCGGCTCGCTCGCGGATATGCTGCCGTGGTCGAAGGGGCTGGCGCTGCGGCTGGTCGGTCGCAAGTCGCTGGCGCGCATCCCCGCGCGCCCCGACGTGGTGCGCTGGGCCGAGGCGCTGGGCGAAGGCGAGCCGGCGCCGGTGGCGATCGACGTCGGGGAGGATCTGGCGCTGCTGCAATATACCGGCGGCACCACCGGCACCCCCAAGGGGGCGATGCTTACGCACCAGAACCTCTCGGCCAACGCCCGTCAGGTGGAAGCGATTGATCCCCGCAAGGGTGATCGCGACATGATCATGGGCGTGCTGCCGTTGTTCCACGTCTTCGCCAACGTCTGCGTTCTCAACCGCACCGTCGCCAATGGCGGCTGCATCGCCATGCTGCCCCGGTTCGAGGCGGGGCAGGCGCTCAAGACGCTGGAGCGGGTCAAGGCGACGGCAATGCCCGGGGTGCCGACGATGTATCAGGCGCTGCTCGATCATCCCGGCCTCGCCAGGACCGACTTCTCCTCGCTGCGGGTCTGCATATCGGGCGGGGCGCCGCTGCCCGGTCCGCTCAAGGACCGGTTCGAGGCGGCGACCGGGGCGCGGCTGGTCGAAGGCTATGGCCTGACCGAAACCTCGGGCGTGGTCTCGACAAATCCCTATGAGGGCGAGGATCGGGTCGGTACGATCGGCCAGCCGATCCCGCAGACGCGGATCCGCCTGCTCGACAAGGAGGACCCGGCCAGAGACGCCGCGGCCGGCGAACCCGGAGAACTGGCGATCCAGGGGCCGCAGGTTATGCGCGGATACTGGCGGCGACCAGAGGCGGGCGCGACTGTCTTTGTCGATCGGCCCGACGGACGCTGGCTGCGCACCGGCGATGTCGCCGCGATCGACGCCGATGGCTACATTCGCATTGTCGACCGGATCAAGGACATGATCGCGGTGGGCGGCTTCAAGGTCTTTCCCAGCCAGGTCGAGGCGGTGCTCGAAGAGCATCCCGCGGTCAAGGAGGTGCTGGTGATCGGCGTGTCCGACGCCTACCACGGTGAAGTCCCGCGCGCCTATGTCACCCTGAAGGACGGTGCCGCCGAAGATGGCGAGGCGCTACGCACTTGGCTCAACGCCCGGATCGGCAAGCACGAACGGGTCGACCAGGTGGTGGTGCGCGAAAGCCTGCCCAAGACGATGATCGGCAAGCTCGACAGGAAGGCGCTGCGCGAGGAGGTTGCAAAAGTGAGCTGATGGCGCGCGCCGGTCAAGACCGACGCACCCCGCTCAGCTCGCAGCCAGACTCACCACGGTCGAATCTTCGCCCGCCGCGCGTGGGGCGAAGCGGCCGTCGACCTGGGCGCCCTGCTCGATCGTCAGCGAATCGTAGTGGACGTCGCCGTGGATGCGGGCGGTCTTGAGGATCACCAGGTCGCGCGCGCTGATCGTGCCGCGCACCGTGCCTGAAAGCCGCGCCGTCTCGGCCTTGACCGCGCCGACGATCTCGCTGCCCTCGCCCTGGACCAGCGCGGTGCAGGTGACGTCACCCTCGACGTGGCCGTCGATGTGCAGGTCGGCAGAGGCGTGGACATCGCCAGTGATGCGGATGTCCGAACCGAATACGGAAAAGGTCGAGCTGGCCATCGTCCTACCCTGCGGTCTTGGCGCCGTTTCCGACGCGGGCTTCTTCGAGAACATGGGGCGCTGCCTCCAGGAATGGGCGGGGATTGACCGGCCGGTCGCCGATGCGGACTTCGAAATGCAGATGGGGGCCGGTCGAGCGGCCGGTGCTGCCGATCAGGCCGATCACCTCGCCCGGCTTGACCGCCTTGCCGATCACGGTGCGGAACGCCGACATATGGGCATA
>JAFEEP010000643.1 GCA_018241045.1 Pseudomonadota bacterium
CCAACCCGGCTGACGGGCGCGCCTATGTCATCAGCTACAATGATTGCTGCGGCGTCTCCTCGTGCGGACAGTGCCTGTGCAACCGCAACGAAGGCGATCGCCCGCAGGTCCGCCCGCAATCGAACAACGACTACAACTGGTGCCTCAACACCCAGAGCAGCATCTACAACTGTTCGGCCGCCGCGATCGTAGGCGTGGCGACGGAGAAGTGACGATGCGCACGCTCCCCATCGCCGCAGCGCTGGCCGCGCTTGTCTTTGTCGTCGCCCCTCGTCCGGTTCCGGCGGCGGCGCCCGCTGCTGACGGTGCGGCGCTGTTCGCCCGCTGCGCGGCGTGCCACACCGCGACCGGCAAGGGCGTTCCGGGCGCCTATCCCCCGCTTGGCACCGATTTCCGCAAGCTGGCGGCCAAGCCACAGGGTCGCCGCTACCTCGCACTGGTCGTGTCCAAGGGGGTCATGGGCGCGCTGACGGTTGAGGGTAAGCCTTATCGCGGGGTGATGCCGGCGCTGACCGCGCTCGATGCAGCAGGGGTCGCTGCGGTGCTCAACCATGTCGGCACCCGGATCGCGACCAGCGGCCCGGCGTTCAAGCCCTTCAACGCCGCCGAGATCGAGGCCGCGCGGGCGAGCGGTGTCAGCCTGACCGCCGCTGATGTCGCCAAGCTCCACGCCACGGTTGGCGGCGGGTGAGCCCCGCTGCGCGCCTTGCCCTGTTTTGCGGCATGGCCCTCGCCGTGGCCATGCCGCTCAGCGCGGGGCTCGCTTCATGGCGGGGGGTGACCAATCCAACCCAGGCGCATATCGACTATATGTTGAAATGCCAAGGTTGCCACCAACCCAACGGCGCGGGCAACGCAGCGAACACGCCGCCTTTGACCAACGAGGTTGCACGCTTCCTGCTGGTTCCGGGTGGGCGCGAGTTCCTCGGTCGCGTGCCTGGGGTCGCCAGCACCGATTTGGATGATGCGCGACTGGCCGAACTGCTCAACTGGACGCTCTATCGCTTTGACGGGGCTCACGTTCCGGCCGACTTCCGACCATACACCGCGGCCGAGATCGGTGCGCTGCGCAAGGCTCCACTGCGACTTGAACGGCTGGAAACGCGCAATCGCCTGATCGCGCAGATGGAACCGCATCCAAAACAATAGATTGCTTACCTTGAGGGAGGGAAAACATGACAAACCGCACGATCCACAAGCTTGCTCTAGCCAATCTTGCGCTGGTTGCAGTGCTTTTGGCCCAGCCCGCGCTGGCGCAGCAGGCCGCACCGACATCCGATGATCCGGCCCCCGGCGAAATCGTAGTCACCGCCGCCAAGCGTTCCGAAAACCTGCAGGCGGTGCCGATTTCCGTTTCCGCAATTGGCGGCGATGAATTGTCCAAGTCCAAGGTCGGCAGCGTCGATGCGCTGGTGACCAAGGTGGTCAACCTCCAGCTCACCTCAATCGTCGGCGATAACACCCCGATCTTCGCTCTGCGCGGGGTGTCGATGTCGGACTATTCGCTCAACCAATCGAGCCCCGTCGCGACCTACTACGACGAAGTCTACAAGGGCAACTTCGCCTTCCTTGGCGTCGCCATGTACGATCTGGAACGGGTCGAGGTGCTGCGTGGCCCGCAAGGCACGCTCTATGGCAAGAACACCACCGGCGGCGCGGTCAACCTGATCAGCCGCACCGCCAAGCTGGGCGAGACCAGCGGCTACGCCACGCTGGGCTACGGCAATTACAACCGCTTCGACGCCACCGGCGCGGTCAACGTGCCGCTGGGCGACAAGGCGGCGCTGCGCCTCGCCGGAACCTATTCGCGCGCCGACGGCTGGTTCAAGAACGTCGTCCCGGGGATGCCCGACCTTGCCAGCACCAGCGAATATGGCCTGCGTGCCTCGCTGGTCTTTGAACCGACCGACCGGCTGCATTTCACCCTGCGCGGCTCGACCAGTTTCCAGAACCCGCAGAATTACGGGATCTTTGCCCAGCCCGAGGCGGTCAACCGAGCCGGCTTGTCGACCTGGCAGATCGCCTCGAACATCCCCGACAAGCGCCGGGCGCGGACGTGGTCGGCGGCGTTGACCGCCAACTATGACATCAACGATATCCTGACCCTGACCAGCATCACCTCCTACGACAAGGGCTCGCTGCACTTTTTCGAGGACACCGACGGCCAGGCGATCAAGCTGCTGGAAATCCCCTATGATGACGAGGCCAATCAGTTCGCCCAGGACCTGCGTCTGACCAGCAATACCCACGGCCCGTTCGATTTCATCCTTGGCGTCTATTACGCGCGCGAAAAAGTGTTCAACTCCACCAATTTCCAGATCGCCAACGGCACCGATTTCAACGGCGACAACGTGATCAATGCTCAGGACTGCATCGACAGCGGGTTGATCGCCTGCCAGTTCAAGAACCGGTTCGATCAGGTCAAGAAGAGCTTCGCGGTCTATTCCGACGTCAAGTACAAGGTGGGCGAACACGTCGTGCTGCACGGCGGGCTGCGTTATACCCATGACAAGGGCGAACAGACCGGCTTCCGGTCCGATGTGCTGGACGTCAACGGAGCCTACCTTGGCAACCTGATCCCGCCCTCGAACCTCTCCTATTCGACCGACAATCTCTCGGGCAAGCTGGGGATCGACTACCAGTTCGATCGCGGCAACATGGTCTATGCCAGCGTCAGCCGCGGTTATCGCGCACCCAGCTTCAACGCCCAGGCATTCTTCGACCCATCCGAGCTGACCGTCGCCAAGGCCGAGAAGGTCACCTCCTACGAAGTCGGCGCCAAGACCCAGTTCGCCGATCGCCGGGTGACGCTGAACATGGCGGCGTTCTGGTACGATTACCGCAACCAGCAGTTCATCAACGTCGACCCGGTCCTGGCGACGCAGACCCTGCTCAACATTCCCAAATCGCGGATCTATGGCGGTGAGGCTGACCTGACGGTGCGCGCGACCGATGCGTTCTCGTTCCATGCCGGGCTAGGCCTGCTTTCGACCAAGATCATCACCGGCACGGTCAGCGGCACCGATGTTTCCGGCCACCGCCTGTCCAATGCCCCCTCGATGACCGCCAACCTTGGGCTGGACCTGACGGTGATCAACGGCGGCATGGGCAAGGTCTCGCTCCATCCCGACCTGTCGTACCAGTCGAACCAGTTCTTCGAGGTGATCAACGTCCCCCGGCTCAATCAGAAGGGCTACGCTTTGCTGGGTGGGCACATCGACTGGGAAAGCGCCGACGGCCGCTGGAACGCCTCGGTCTGGGGCAAGAACCTGGCCAACGAGCTGTATTTCACCTCCCGCGTGGATCTGCTCGCGGGCTTCGGGTTCGACTACAACCATATCGGCAACCCGCGCACTTATGGTATCACGGTCGGGGCAAAATTCTGATCCGGGACAGCCGGACTAAGGAGAGAAACAATGTCGGACTACAAGCTGCTGATCGGCGGTAAGCTCGTTGATGGCGATGCCGCGATGGACGTGATCAACCCCGCTACCGAGGACGTGCTGGCGGTGTGCCCGCGCGGGTCAGAGCGCCAGATGAACGAGGCGATCGCCGCCGCCAAGCTGGCCTTCAAGACCTGGCGCAAGGTGCCGATGGACGAACGTCGCGCGATGGTGATGAAACTGGCCGACGCGATCGAGGCAAGGCTCGATGAATTCGCCCGCCTGCTCACCCAGGAACAGGGCAAGCCATTGGCGGAATCGACCGCCGAGATCGCCTATACCGCCGCCTTCCTGCGCTATCTCGCCTCGCTCAATCTTGAAAACAAGCTGATCGAGGACAACGACAACCGCCGGGTGGAAATGCGGCGCAAGCCGCTGGGAGTGGTCGGCTGCATCATCCCGTGGAACTTCCCGGTGCTGATCGTCTCGTTCAAGGCGCCGGTCGCGCTGCTGGCAGGCAACACCATCGTGATCAAGCCGGCGCCGACTACGCCGCTCACCACGCTCAAGCTGGGCGAGCTGTGTGCCGAGATCTTTCCGGCGGGCGTGGTCAACATCGTCACCGACCAGAACGATCTGGGCGGGGTGCTGACCAACCATCCAGACATTGCCAAGATCAGCTTCACCGGATCGACCGAAACCGGCAAGAAGGTGATGGCCAGCGCAGCCAGCTCGATCAAGCGGATCACGCTGGAACTGGGCGGCAATGACGCCGCAATCGTCCTGCCCGATGTCGATCCCAAGGTGGTCGCGCCCGGCATCTTCGGCGGCGCGACGATGAACGCCGGGCAAGTCTGCCTGGCGGTCAAGCGGGTCTATGCGCACGAATCGATCTATGACGAGCTGTGCAGCGAACTGGCCAAGCTGGCCGATGCCACCGTGGTGGATGACGGGCTGAAACAGGGCGCGCAGATCGGCCCGCTCCAGAACAAGATGCAGTACGAAAAGGTCAAAGGCTTCCTTGAGGATGCCCGCGCCAACGGCACCATCATCGCCGGGGGCGTGGTCGAGGATCGGCCCGGCTACTTCATCCGCCCGACCATCGTGCGCGATGTGACCGACGGCACCAAGATCGTCGATGAGGAGCAGTTCGGCCCGATCCTGCCGGTGATCAAGTTCTCCGACGTGGACGATGCGCTGGAACGTGCCAATGCCTCGCCCTGGGGGCTGGGCGGGTCGGTCTGGTCGAACGATCGCGATGCGGCCTACGAACTGGCGACCGAGATGGAATCGGGCACGGTGTGGATCAACAAGCACCTCGATTTCGGGCCGAACATCCCGTTTGGCGGGGCCAAGCAATCGGGCATCGGCGTCGAATTTGCCGAGGAAGGCCTTTACGAATTCACGCAGATCCAGGTGATCAACGAGGCACGATGACCGAGCTTAGCCACGCGCGCGGCGTTACCGAACCGCCGCTGCTTGAATACATCATTGGCGAGGCGCTGGCCCGCGCTGCACAGGCGTGGGGAGATGCCCTCGCCCTGGTCTCGCGCCACCAGGGCCTGCGCTGGACCTGGGCCGAGCTGGATGCGGAGGTGGACCGGATCGCTACCGGCCTGCTCGCCCAGGGGGTCAAGCCGGGCGACCGCGTGGGGATCTGGGCGCCCAACTGCGCGGAATGGGCGGTGATCCAGTTTGCCACCGCCCGGATTGGCGCAGTGCTGGTAAC
>JAFEEP010000644.1 GCA_018241045.1 Pseudomonadota bacterium
ATCTGTTTCAGCAGGGTCGCCTCGGGGTCCTCCTTGCGGATCGCGCGGATCGCGGTGGGGGCAGTGAAGAAGCTTTTCACCCCGTGGCGTTCGATCACCCGCCAGAAGGTGCCGGGATCGGGAGTGCCGACGGGCTTGCCTTCGAACAGCACTGTGGTCGCGCCGACCAGCAGCGGGGCATAGACGATGTAGCTGTGGCCGACGACCCAACCGACGTCGCTCGCCGCCCAGAACCTGTCACCGGCGCCGATCCCGTAGATATTGGCCATCGACCAGGCGAGCGCGACGGCGTGGCCGCCATTGTCGCGCACCACTCCCTTGGGCGTTCCCGTCGTGCCCGAGGTGTAAAGGATGTAGAGCGGATCGTCCGAGGCGAGCACGGCGGGGGCGGGAATCGGCTGATCGGCAGTCGCCTTGCGCAGCGCCGCCCAGTCGAGATCGCGCGCGCCGGTCAGCTCGGCAGCAAGTCGCTCGCGCTGGAGCACGATCACCCGCTCGACCGGGTGGCTGGCAAGCCGCAGCGCCTCGTCCACCATCGGCTTGTAGGCCAGGGTACGGCTGCCCTCGATCCCGCAACTCGCCGCCAGCAGCACCCGGGGCGCGGCATCGTCGATCCGCTTGGCCAGTTCGAGCGGGGCGAAGCCGCCAAACACCACCGAATGGATCGCCCCCAACCGCGCGCAGGCGAGCATGGCCATGACGGTTTCGGGCACCATCGGCATATAGATGATCACCCGATCGCCCTTCACGACGCCAAGCGAAGCAAGCATCGCCGCTACCCTGCCAACCTCTTCGCTCAGTTCGGCATAGGTCCATGACCGCACCGTGCCGGTCACCGGGCTGTCATGGATCAGCGCGGGAACATCGCCCCGCCCCGCCGCAACATGGCGGTCGAGGCAGTTGACCGCGGTGTTGAGCGTGCCGCCGGGAAACCAGCCGCGCGCCGCGTCCAGCGCGCGCACGGGCGGGGTGAACCAGTCGATCGCCCCGGCCGCCTTCATCCAGAAGGCATCGGAATCTTCAACGCTTTCGCGCACCGCGTCGAGATAGGCCTGACTCATCGTTGTCACCTGCTGCACAAGATTTGGATTGATCAATCCAAATCGGCTTACGCCGCCGATCGATTCGCCACAAGGCGTGACCGCCTGGATAGTGCCCCAAGACCGATCGGATAGTGCACTAGGACTATTGTCCAATCTCGCCCCGCGCGATCTTCTGCGCTAGGCTGGCACGCGACGGCGAATGCCGAACGACAATCTGCGCCTGTGCGCAACGAGAGGAGACCTTGGGTGGCCGAAGCCATTTATCCCGTGCCCGCGGAGTGGGCGCAGAGCGCACTGATCGACGAAGCGCGCTATGCCGAGATGTATCGCCGCTCGATCGACGATCCCGAAGCCTTCTGGCGCGAGGAGGCACAGCGGGTCGACTGGATCAAGCCCTTCACCACGGCCAAGCAGACCAGCTTTCACGAAGCCGATTTCGGAATCAAATGGTTCGCCGACGGCACGCTCAACCTCTCGGCCAATGCGCTCGACCGGCATCTGGCCGAACGCGGCGACACCGTGGCGATAATCTGGGAGCCGGACAGCCCCGACACTCCGGTGCGCAAATTGACCTACCGCGAACTTCACGCCGAAACCTGCCGCTTCGCCAATCTGCTCAAGGCCCGCGGCGTCAAGAAGGGTGACCGCGTCACGATCTATCTGCCCATGGTTCCCGAAGCGGCGGTGGCCATGCTCGCCTGCGCGCGGATCGGGGCGATCCATTCGATCGTCTTTGCCGGGTTCAGCCCGGATTCGCTCGCCAGCCGGATCGAGGATTGCGACAGCACGGTGGTCCTGACCGCTGACGAGGGGCTGCGCGGCGGCAAGCGGGTTCCCTTGAAGGCCAATGTTGACGAGGCGCTGGTCAGCCTGCCTTCGGTCGAAACCGTGATCGTGCTCAAACACACTGGCGGCGCGGTGGCGATGCAGCCGGGTCGCGACATCGACTGGCACGAAGGCGTTGCGGCACAGAACGCCGATTGCCCGCCAGAGGAATTGAACGCGGAGGACCCGCTGTTCATCCTCTACACCTCGGGGTCCACCGGCAAGCCCAAGGGGGTGCTCCACACCACCGGCGGCTATGGCGTCTGGGCGGCGATGACTCACGAATACGTGTTCGATTACCGACCCCATCCCGACGGCACCAACCAGATCTACTGGTGCACCGCCGACGTGGGGTGGGTGACGGGCCACAGCTACATCGTCTATGGCCCGCTGATCAACGGCGCGACCACGCTGATGTTCGAAGGGGTGCCCAACTATCCCGACGCCAGCCGCTTCTGGCAAGTGATCGACAAGCACCAGGTCGAAATCTTCTACACCGCCCCGACCGCGCTGCGCGCCCTGATGCGCGAGGGCGATGACTATGTCACCGCTACCTCCCGCAAGAGCCTGCGCTTGCTGGGGTCGGTGGGCGAGCCGATCAATCCCGAGGCGTGGGAGTGGTATCATCGCGTCGTCGGCGATCATCGCTGCCCGATCGTCGATACCTGGTGGCAGACTGAAACCGGCGGGGTGCTGATCAGCCCGCTGCCCGGCGCCACGGCGCTCAAACCCGGCTCGGCAACCAAGCCATTCTTTGGCGTCCAGCCGATGCTGGTCGATACCGAAGGCGTCGAGATCGAAGGCGCGGGCGATGGCTGCCTGGTGATCAAGGATTCGTGGCCGGGCCAGATGCGCACCGTGTGGGGCGATCACGACCGTTTCTTCCAGACCTATTTCAGCACCTTCAAGGGGCTCTACTTCACCGGCGACGGCTGCCGCCGCGACGAGGACGGCTACTACTGGATCACCGGGCGGATCGATGATGTGATCAACGTCTCAGGCCATCGCATGGGCACGGCCGAAATCGAGAGCGCGCTGGTGGCCCATCCCAAGGTGGCCGAGGCCGCCGTGGTCGGGATGCCGCACGACATCAAGGGCCAGGGCATCTACGCCTTCGTCACCACCAACGCCGACGTTCAGCCCGACGAGGCGCTGCGCAAGGAACTGGTCCAGTGGGTCCGCCACGAAATCGGTCCGATCGCCACCCCCGACGTGATCCAGTTCGCGCCGGGGCTGCCCAAGACTCGCTCGGGCAAGATCATGCGCCGCATCCTCAGGAAGATCGGCGAGAACGACGTC
>JAFEEP010000645.1 GCA_018241045.1 Pseudomonadota bacterium
AGGTCCAGGTGTCTTGACGACAAAATTCTATGCTTTTCGTCGAGGGCGCTCACTTGGCCGACAAGAACTTTGTTCTTGCGGGTGACCGCATCCAGCTCGGCCGAGAGGGCCGCCCTACTCGCTGCAATTTCCCTTCTCGCCTTCGCAGTCGGGCTGTTTTCAAGAAGTTGGGAAGCAACCGCTTCGGGCAGGGCTCGGGAGACGGCACTGACAGCCTCGTACGCAAGCGCGTGGACCGCTTCACTGACCACCACCAAGATATTCAGCGCCCCAAGCCCGATAAACGACGCGACCGTCAGGAACAGTCTGAAAGATCGAAAACCATTGCTGCGTATCGGATTGCTTGTCGGATCGGTTACGGAAACGTTGGTGGTTCGTTCGTTCATGAAGGCGGGCTTATGTGGTGTTGCGGTACGGAATTATGATGGAATCGGTCAGTTTAAGTGACTCAGCCAATTACAGACATGAAGGGGAAGCAGCATCGATGCCCACGCAAACGTTAGCAAAACTCAGATACTCAATATTTGGACACGGAAGGTCGAACACCCGCTGAGTGAGTGGAAACCATCAGTTGGGTGAACTGAGACCTGCCGTTCGATTGCGCTGAGTACCCTGCGGCTGCTGCTGTCAGCGATCTTTCAGCCACACCATAGGTGCAGTTGGACCGACAGTTGAGGCGGAGCACCAGGCGGTAAGCGTGAAGAAACGACTGGCAGCTTGAAGATAAGGAAGCCGACTTCGACCTTGCAGCCATCATTAGGCAGGTAAGGGTCGGCTGCACTCGATGGCGTCCGGCAGCTTTCGGGATGCGAAACTTGAGCGGCCGGTTTCCGGCGCCGAACTAAGAAGGTTGCTCGTCGCGTACCGACCCCAAGCTGCCGGATGAGTCTCTGGGGCTCCAGTGGCAGGTGTATGAGTGGAGCGGCCGCCCGTGGGCATAACTCACGGACAAGACCTCTGCCTGAGTTGCTGCCCAGCTTGCTCAATTTGAGCAGCTGCAATCCGGCCGACACCTGCCGCTTGAGGCTCTCAGCGAGCGCGAACTGCAAGTCCTCGATCCTGCGACCTGACCATTCCAGCGCCACCTCGGCTTTCAATGCCGGCGAGTGGTTCCAGCGTGGTTTTCTGCTCATGCTACGGTCTCCTTGTCGGCACGATTCTTGGGCTTTATCACGGAAGCAGCATTCACTTCTCGCCCTGTTCAGATTTCCGGGGCCTCCTCAAATTTCAACGCGCAAAGACATCTAGGCATCAAAGCGCTGCTGAATGCGCCGGATGAGCGCGAACAGTTCAGCATCGACAAGCGCGGCAAGCAATTCGCCGCCCTCGCCGCCGGCCTGGGCTCACAAACCCTTCGGCGAGCGCGAGCGAATTTCGCGCCCTGTTCCGACTCGCGGAACAACCACTGTTGGAAGTCCCTGATCTTGGCCAGATCGGCCCGGGGCCTCAGCATGTTGAACGTGTAAACCCGCATTTGCGGCCCGAAGAGGCCGAGCGGTGCCACAAGCTCGCTGGCCTCGAGATCTCGCCGGGCCAGCAACAAGCTCTATAGGCATACGTCGAGCCCGTCGACCGCCGCGCTGATAGCCATGAACGACCGATCGAAGAGCAGGCCGCGGGAAATGTCGAGCTTGACCGTGCGGTGTCGCCGTATCAATTCTCGCCAGCCGACCAGACATACCTCGCCGTGGATCAGGGTATGGAAGGCGAGGTCACGGGTCTTGCGGATCGGATGATCGCCGTTTATCAGCGCCGGCGCGCACAGGGGCACGATGGTCTCGGGCGGGAGCGGCACCACCATCGTCCCGGGCGGCTGCAGGCGTCGCATGCCGTAGCGGATGTCAAAATCGGTCTGTGTGGTCTCCAGATCCACCGTGCAGGTGCTGAAGTCTGCGGGCCCGTTCCCAATCACCGTGGTCGCAGAGATCCTTGGCTGCTGCCTGCGTGATTTGTGCGTCGAGGCAAATGCTTGAGCGACAAATTGGCGCCGCAAACTTCCGCACCTGCAAACACTTCCTTCTGCACTCTGACCCGCGTTTCTCCGCCCTGGTAATCGATCGCTTATCGCAGAACAGCCGCAACGATCGGCTTCGTTGCTTTCCTGCCCAGAACGGGTTGCCGCTGCTCCTTCACTCTTGACAAGAAAACTGGGCGGGTTGGCTAATCACCGCACCCCGAGCTACATACTAGTCTGTCAGCTTGATTGGTAATACCGGCGCCAGCAAATGCAGCGCGGCTGGCGCCCCGTCTGCAACTTCAGGCTGACCGCAGTCGGTCCTCGCGGATCATCTGCGCGCCGCGTGCCGCGATCATGATCGTCGGCGAGCTGGTGTTGCCGGAGGTGATGGTCGGCATGATCGATGCATCGACCACGCGCAGGCCGCCCAACCCCAACACTTGCAGGCGGGCATCGGTCACCGCGCTCGGATCGTCTTCGCGCCCCATCTTGCAGGTGCCGACCGGGTGGAAGATCGTGGTGCCGATGTTGCCTGCGGCGACCGCCAGATCTTCGTCGGTCTCGAAGCCCGGGCCGGGCAGGTGCTCGACCGGCTTGAACGGTGCCAGCGCGGGCTGGGCCGCGATCTTCCGGGTCAGGCGGATCGCTCTGGCGGCCTTGGCGCGATCTTCCGGATCGGTGAGATACATTGGCGCAATGCGCGGCGCGCTCGCCGGGTCGCGGTCGCGGATCGTGACGTGACCGCGCGATTTCGGGCGCAGGTCGCAAACGCTGGCGGTGAAGGCCGGAAACTTGTGCACCGGGTCGCCGAACTTGTCCAGCGAGAGCGGTTGCACGTGGTATTCGAGGTCTGGGTTTTCGACCGAGGAGTCGGAACAGGCGAACAGGCCGAGCTGGCTCGGCGCCATGGTCAAGGGGCCGCGGCGGAAGAAGGCGTATTCCAGGCCCATCATCGCCTTGCCCCACAGGCTGTTGGCCTGCTGGTTCAGGGTCTTGATGCCGCTCACTTTGAAGATGCTGCGCAGCTGCAGGTGATCCTGCAGGTTGTTGCCGACCCCCTTCAACTCATGGGCGAGTGGAATACCGAGCTCTTGCAGTGTTGCGCCGTCGCCGATGCCCGAGCGCTGCAGGATCGCCGGCGAACCGAGCGAACCAGCCGCAAGCACGGTCTCGATGCGTGCGCGGGCGACGCACTCCTCGCCATCGCGGCGGAAGATGATGCCTTTCACCCGCCGCCCGTCCATCAGCAGCCGGTCGGACAGCGCACCGGTGACGATGGTCAGATTAGGCCGGTGGCGCACCGGATCGAGGAAGCCGCGCACTGCGCTCCAGCGGGTGCCGCGTTTTTGATTGACCTCGAACTGGCTGACGCCGAGGTTATTGCCGCGGTTGAAGTCTTCGGTCATCGGAATGCCCGCTTCCGCGGTAGCTTCGGCGAAACGGTCAAGGATGTCCCAGCGCAGGCGTTGCTGCTCGACCCGCCACTCGCCGCCGCTGCCATGGTGCTCGCTGCCGCCGCGCCAGTTGTCCTCGACGCCCTTGAAGTGCGGTAGTACCGCGTCCCAACTCCAGCCGGCGTCGCCGGTGAGCTCGGCCCATTCGTTGTAGTCGCGGGCCTGGCCGCGCAGGTAGAGCATCGCATTGATCAGCGTCGAGCCGCCGAGCCCCTTGCCGCGGGCGTAGATGATGCTGCGTCCGTTCAGGCCCGGCTCGGGCTCGGTCTTGTAGCACCAGTCGGTGCGCGGGTTGTTGATGCAGTAGAGATAGCCGACAGGGATCTTGGTCCAGATCCATTTCTCGTCGTTGCCGGCTTCGAGCAGCAGCACGCTGACGTCCGCGTCGGCCGAGAGGCGGTTGGCCAGCACGCAGCCCGCAGCACCGCCGCCAACGATGACGTAGTCAAATTCACCGATATCTTTCATGGGAAGTTCCTGAATTCGAATTTTGGAGGGCCGCCGCCCGGCGCGCACGGGGCCGGCGGGATTCCAGCCGCATACGGCGTCGGACCCGATCAGTAGGCGGCGGGCCGAAGCCCGCCGTACAGCTTGTCTTTTCAGTGAAAGGTCAATTGACCGGCATCACGAATTCCGGCCCCTTCGAACCGCTATCCGGCCAGCGTTGCATCACGCTCTTGTAGCGGGTGTAGAAGCGCACGCCTTCCTCGCCGTAGCTGTGGTGATCGCCGAACAGGCTCTGTTTCCAGCCACCGAACGAGTGCCAGGCCATCGGCACCGGCAGAGGCACATTGATGCCGACCATGCCGATCTGGATCTTCTGCGCGAACTCCTGTGCGGTGCGGCCGTCACGGGTGTAGCAGGCGACGCCGTTGCCGAAGGCGTGCGAATTGACCAGCTCGACCGCCTCGGCGAAGGTGTCGACCCGCACCACGCACAACACCGGGCCGAAGATTTCCTCGCGGTAGATCTTCATGTCCGGTGTGACGTTGTCGAACAGCGAGGCGCCGAGGAAGTAACCCTGCTCGCGGCCCGGCACGACCAGCCCGCGACCGTCCATCACCAGCGTCGCCCCTTGCTCGACGCCCGAGGCGATGTAGCCTTCAATGCGCTGCTTGGCTTCGGCGGTCACGATCGGGCCCATGTCGGCACCCTCGGCTTCACCGTCGTTCACCCTCAGCGCGCGGGCACGGGTGGCAACCTTGTCGACCAGTTCGTCGGCGATATGGCCGACCGCGACCGCGACCGAGATCGCCATGCAGCGTTCTCCGGCGGACCCGTAGGCGGCACCGATCAGCGCGTCGGCGGCCTGATCGAGGTCGGCGTCAGGCATTACCACCATATGGTTCTTCGCACCGCCCAGTGCCTGCGAGCGCTTGCCGTTGCGGGCCGATGTCTCGTAGATGTACTTGGCGATCGGGGTCGAGCCGACGAAGCTCACTGCCTGCACGTCGGGGTGGTTCAGCAGACGATCGACCGCGAGCTTGTCGCCTTGGACGACGTTGAACACGCCGGCTGGCAGTCCGGCTTCGCGGAACAGCTCGGCGGTCAGCAGCGAGGGCGAGGGGTCGCGCTCGGAGGGCTTGAGGATGAAGCTGTTGCCGCAGGCGATCGACACCGGCGCCATCCACATCGGGACCATGAACGGGAAGTTGAAGGGCGTGATGCCGGCGGTGACGCCCAGCGGTGCGCGCTGGCTCCAGTTGCTGATGCCGCCACCAACGTTGTCCGAGTACTGCCCCTTGAAGAGCTGGGGGATGCCGCAGGCGAACTCGATGATCTCTAGCCCGCGCTGCACTTCACCCTTGGCGTCCGGGAAGGTCTTGCCATGCTCGCGGGTGATCAGGCGGGCGAGGTCGTCGGTGTGGCGCTCGACCAGTTCCTTCATCTTGAACAGCACCCGCGCGCGCTTCTGCGGCGCCATCGCGCCCCAGGCGTGCTGTGCGGTGGCGGCGCTGGCGACCGCCGCGTCGACTTCCGCTTCGGTGGCCAGACCGACCTGACGGGTCGAGCGACCCAAAGCCGGGTCGAAAACCGGCTGGCTACGCTCGCCGGCCGGACGGGGTTCGTTGTCGATCCAGTGGCCGATGTGCTCGGGGGCGTTGATGTAAGTAAGGCTCATGTCTCTTCCTTCGTTGTGTGACGGTTGTGACGATGGATCGTATTTAGAACCATGTACTACAGAGGGTCCAATGAGTTATTCTTGATTTCGTTATTCGAATTGCTAATTACAGAATGGACTACTCAGGACTGCGCGCGTTCGTCACCGTGGCACGCGAGGGCAACCTCACCCGCGCCGCGGAGCGGCTCTTCGTCACCCAGCCGGCGCTCAGCCTGCAGCTTAAGAAGTTGCATGAATCAATCGGTGTCATGCTCTTCGAGCGGCGACCGCGCGGCATGCGCCTGACCGAGGCGGGGCAGAAGCTGTTGCCGGCCGCCGAGCGGGCGCTGACTGCCGCGGCCGAGTTCCGCGCCGCGGCGACGAGGCTGAAGGGTTCGGTGACGGGACGGTTGCGGCTCGGCACCATCGTCGATCCCGAGTTCCTGCGCATGGGGCCGTTCCTGCGCCTGCTGGCGGAGCGCCACCCCGGTCTGTCGTTCGAACTATCACACGGCATGTCGGGCGCGGTTGCCCGCGAGTTGGAGGCGGGGCGGCTCGACGTTGCTTACGCGCTCGGCCCACCCGGGTTGGCGGAACTGAAGGATCGCTTTTACGTTGTCACGCTAACCGCGTTCGTTTATCGCGTCATTGCTCCGGCAGGCTGGAGCGGCCAGGTGCGGGGGAAAGGATGGCGCGACCTTGCGCGGCTACCGTGGATCGGTACGCCGCCCGACTCAGTCCATTCGCGCCTCTTGAGCCGCATCTTTGCCGCTGAGGGCGTTGCGCAGCGGGTCGTCGCACGGGTCGATCTCGAGCCCTCGATGATCGATCTGGTGAAGTCGGGTGTCGCGCTGGCGCTTGCGCGCGAAAGTCTCGCGCTGCGTGCTGCGCACGCCGAAGGCATCGTCATTGCCGATGCGGTGTCGGTACCCGCCGAACTTGGCTTCATTTGCCGTCAGGAATGCCAAGAGGAGCCACTGATCGCGGCGGCGATGAACATCGTCGAGGAGGTTTGGCACGGCGGGGGTAGAAGCGGCGCGAGTTGATCGCGTGGGCGGCTCGCGTGTAGCAGGTACGATTGGTGAAACGTGAAAGCGCCGTATCGCGCTTTGAAGAAGGGTTCTCTCGTCACCTGATGGAATGGTGGTCGCCAGTTCCGATTTTGCAGTCGGCCTGTCGCTTCAACTCCACGTTGAGAGGTCGCTCTTGCAGCGCTCGGCCGGCTGCCGAGCGTCGAATCTGTGAGTCCGAAGCATCAAGGACCTGCAGTTCGCCCACGCTGAGCGCCGTGTAGCAGGTGTCGGCCGGATTGCCGCCGCTCGATGGGCAGGTCCCTCAGGTCGAGTTGCTCCCGTAGGCAGGACGGCAGTTTTTTGAGTGGAGCTACCTCTCGATCGGCAGCTTGATAGTAAACGCGATGGGCCGGTCGTGGCCGGGTTGAGCCAACGCGAGCTCCGAGTTGGCCGCCGTAAACCGGTCATCCAGGACAAGCCGACGAGGGAAGTCCTGACAGGGAAGCGGTGATGCAGACGACGGCGCTGCCGGCGGGACGACGGCCCGAGCGCTTCGATGTGGGCCTGCGTGGTGC
>JAFEEP010000646.1 GCA_018241045.1 Pseudomonadota bacterium
ACGAGCACAGACGCAAATACAACCGCAGCAGAAAGGTCACGCCCTTCCTGTCGATCATGCGCAGCAGCCAGCGGATGTTGTAACCCGCCGCACACAGCACTGCGTGCAGCCGGTCGCCTCTTTCTCCCTTGAGGGGCCGAACTGGTGGCAGACTCCGCGAACTTGGCTGGCGGGCACACCGCGCTGGTCGGCATCACGCACAGTCTGGGTGTGACATGAATATTTCAGGACCGACTATCTAGTAATTCCGGTGCAAACACCGCAAGACGAATTGGCTCGTGTGGACTCTCTGTGCGAAATGTTCGGACTGGGGTTGGTCACGTTCAACCCCAGCAGCCTTGTTGCGCCAAACTTCACCTTGGTAGTGCGTCCTTTGAAGCAAGAGCCCGATCTCTTCTACACAAACCGCTATATCAAACATGTGGAGAAGGAGCTCTTCTCCTAAAATCGCCAAGCAGGGCGAGTAAAAACTTTGACTGCAACATGTTCAATCTAACGAAGGGCTCGATGGCACAAAACCAGGCGAGAACGTGTTTCTTGGCCTAGAGTCTGAGCAAGCAGAATCAAATCTGGCCATCGCAGCAGTGGTACCTGAGCTTACTAAAACCTCGCGTGTTGCTCTGTGTCAAAAGCATTAATTATTACTGTGGAGCCAACTAGGCACTCAGCTTCCTTGCCATAACCTTCAGAAAGGCATTGAGTTCGTCAGCAACCAGCCCACATTCGTCAACCTCAATACTATCCTCATCCACCAGGTTATAAATAAACTGACTATCGCCGCTCAGAGTCACACCGACTACCAGGACGTCGCAATCAAGCTGGCACCAGCCATAAATAGCAGACCGGCCGCGACACGAGACACCGCCATCACAGAAAGCTTAGGAGGGTACCGCCTGTTGTAGCGCGTGACCAGGAAAACCAGCGGCACGGCCAAGACGGCATAAGCCACCGAGGCCGGTGTGAACTGGCCGGTGATCAGCACAAGGCCCAATCGCACCAACTGGCTCAGGCCGAACATCACCAACAACGCTTGACGGATCACCGGCAGGCTCAAGGGCTGCCGGTAAAGCTTGTAGACCAGCGGAGGCCCCGCAGTGGAGAACAGCCCCCCCATCAGGCCGGCGAGCAGACCGGTGAGCGCGAATGAACCGGGTGCATCGATCTTGGCTCTGGGCGCAAACCGCATCACCAGCAAGGCGGCCGATCCGATGACCGACACGCCCAGCGCCACCTTGAGCACATACAACGCGCTGTCACTGAGCCAGTACAACAATGCCAGCCCTGCCGCAACTCCCACCAGGCTGGGCCAGATCGCGGGACGGATCAACCGCCAGTCGTCGGTGAGTGGGTATTCCCGGAAATGGATGCAAGTCTGGCTGAGCGTGATGAGGGTCACTGCGTTGGCAGCGACCGCCACCGGGATCAGGTCGAACACCCCGACCAACGCTAGGAAAATCAGGCCAAAGGCAAAACCGGTCAGGGCCTGGACATAGGAAGCTAAGGTGATGCACAGCAACACACCGAGGGTGCACCAGAGTGGCAGGGTGGCCAGCGTCGTCATGGCGGAGTAATACCCTCAACAAAAAAAGCCCTTGCCTCGGATCGGAGAACCCGACCCCTCGGGGTCGGACGGGCGATCAGAAAAGTCCGTGCTGGCGCGCGAACAGGGCGACTAGCACAAAGGTCGCCATCCACACCGTTTCTACCAAAAGCAAGGTGAAGGGCCGCCAGCCCGATTCGGCCAGTTGCTGGAACGAGGTCTTGATGCCCAAGGCTGCGATCGCCACCACCAGACACAGCCGCGAGACGTCGCTCAGGCCCTTGCCCACTTCGGCCGGCACAAAACCCAACGAGTTGATGGCCACCAGGATCACGAAGACCCAGAGGAACCAGGGCACCAGTGGCTGCCTGGCAGTCATGGCCTTGCCACCGTTGGCGGCGATCTCGCGTTCGACCTGCTCTCGCTCGGTCTTGAACATGGCCGAGACAGCCACCACCACCACCGCCAGCATGGAGACACGGAACAGCTTGACGATGGTTGCGTAGTCGCCGGTCGGGTGGTCGATCATGTAGCCGGCGCCGACCACCTGGGCCACGTCGTGGATGGTCCCACCCAGGAACAGGCCGGCCAATTCCGGCGGCAGGTGCAGGACGCGCGCGATCAGCGGATAGGCCACCATGGCCACCGTGGACAACACCGTGACCGTGACCACCACCATCAGGGTGAAGCGTTCGCTCTCCTTGGTGCGCGGCAGCACCGAAGAGATCGCCAGCGCGGCCGAAGCACCGCAGATCGCCACCGCACCGCCGGACAACGTGCCTTGGGCGCGGTTGAGCCCCAGCCGCTTACCCAGGAAATAGCCCACCAGCAGGGTCGTGACGACGGCGGCCACCACGATCGCCGCCGTTGTCCAGCCCAGCCCTGCGATCTGCGAGGCGGTGATTCGCGCCCCCAACAAACCCACGCCCAGGCGCAACACATTGCGCGAGCAGAACTCGATCCCTGGCTTGGCCTTCGGGTCGCCACTGAGGTAGTGGAACGCCACGCCAAAGAACAGTGCGTAGAGCAATTGCGGCCCCCCGTGCAAGGTGGAAACGAGGGTAGCGGCCATGGCCACAACACCGGCCAGCAGCGTGCCGGGCAGCACATGCAAGACGAACTTCGCGGGCTGCAGGCGGTCGAAGGCGATCGCGCTCATACGGACCCTCCCCGGCTGGCCACCAGCACGGCCAACGCACACGACGTGATGCGTGCGGTGATCGAGTCGGAGCGGCTGGTCAGGATGATTGGCACCTTCATGCCCAGCACCAAGCCCGCGCACTCGGCGCCGGCCATGTAAACCAACTGCTTGTAGATCATGTTGCCCGCCTCTAGGTTGGGCAACAGCAGGATGTCGGGCCGACCGGCGACTTCGGACACGATGCCCTTGCTGACCGCCGAGACGCTGGAGATCGCGTTGTCGTAGGCCAGCGGGCCATCGAGCACGGCGCCTGTGATCTGACCGCGATCGGCCATCTTGCACAGGGCTGCAGCATCCAGCGTGCTGACGATGGCGGGGTTGATGTTCTCCACCGCCGACAGCACCGCCAGACGAGGGGTATCGATGCCGATGGCGTGCGCAAAGTGAATCGCGTTCTGCGCGATGTCGCGCTTTTCCATCAGACCGGGTTCGATGTTGACGACACAGTCGGTCAGCACCAACGGCCGCGCCACGCCGGGCACGTCGAGCACGAAGGCGTGGCTGGCGCGGGAGCTGCCACGCAGCCCGGCGTCTCGCGCCACGGCGACGCCCAACAGTTCGTCGGTGTGCAGGCTGCCCTTCATCAGGGCAGCGGCCTTCCCTTCGCGGCACAGGGCCACGGCGAGCGCAGCGGCGGCGCGTGGACTGTCTGCACTGTCAACCACTTCGCAGCCGGACAGGTCGAGCCCGCCCTGCCGGGCGGCCGTGTCCATGCGTTCGCGCGGGCCGACCAGGATCGGCACAATCAGGCCGGCACGGGCGGCCTCGATGGCCGCGCCCAGCGAGGCGGCGTCACAAGGGTAGGCAATGGCCACGCGCATCGGGCCCATGACCCGGGCGGCGTCAACCAGCGACTTCAGATGGGGGTGTGCAGGCGCGAGCGCAGCCTGCGCCAGTGCGGTCTCGGGCACCGGCGACATCACGGGAGCAGCCATGTGGCCTCCGTTTTCAAGGGGAAAAGAGCACCGATACCACGCCGCACGAGCGGCGCGGCACCGGGAAGCTCAGGGACTCTGTCGATCAGACGTAGTCCTTGTACTTTTCGAGGAAACGCACCGGCTTGGCCAGCGCGTCGCGGCGGAACGGGTCCCCGAGTTCGCGGGTGCACATGATCTCGATGACGCAGGTCTTGCCTTCGTTCATTTGCATGTCGGTCGCCTTCTTGAGCGCCGGGCCCACGTCTTCCAAGCGGTCCACCACAATGGCTTCTGCACCCATGGCGCGGGCCATCTCCGACCAGCTCTCGTTTTCCAGCTCGGCGGCCACGAAGCGGCGGTTGTAGAAGTCCACCTGGTTCTTCTTCTCGGCGCCCCACTGGCGGTTGTGGAACACCACGGCGGTAACAGGAATGTCGTGGCGCACGGCGGTCAGGATCTCGACCATGCTCATGGCCCAGGCGCCATCACCGGCGTAGGCGACAGCGGGACGGTCGGGTGCGGCCAGCTTGGCGCCGATGATGGTCGGCAACGCGTAGCCGCAGTTGCCGAAGC
>JAFEEP010000647.1 GCA_018241045.1 Pseudomonadota bacterium
ATCACCGGCACCGCCGACGGCGCGGTGGTCGAGGCGGGCGGTGTGGCCAATGCCGACGCCGGGATCGTGACTGCGGGTGGCACCCTGACCGTCCATGACGTCGACAGCGGGGAGGCGGTATTCCAGCCTGCGGCGAACATCAACGGCACCTATGGCACCTTCGCTTTCGACGCCACGACCGGCGTGTGGAGCTACACGCTCGACAACACCCGAGGTGCGACCCAGGCGCTGACTCAGGGGCAGCTGGTCAGCGACAGCCTGACCGTGACCTCGGCAGACGGCACGGCGAGCCAGGTGATCACGGTCCAGATCACCGGCGCGAACGACAACGCCACTATCACCGGCACCGCCGACGGCGCGGTGGTCGAGGCGGGCGGTGTGGCCAACGCCGACGCCGGAACCGCCACCGCAGGCGGGACGCTGGTGGTGCACGATGTCGATGCCGGACAGGCGGGATTCCAGGATCCGGGGAGCCTCGAGGGCACCTACGGGACATTCACGTTCGATACCGGCAGTGGGCAATGGACCTACGCGCTCGACAACGCGCGCGACGCGACCCAGGCGTTGTACGATGGGCAGGTGGTCCACGACACGCTGCAGATTCATTCGACCGACGGGACCGGCGCCGTCACGATCGACGTGACCATTACCGGGGCCAACGACGCTCCGGTGATCAGTGCGGCGAGCGACACGAGTGGCGCGGTTTCCGAAGGGGACGACGGTTCGGCGATGTCCGATTCGGGTCAAATGGCGGCCACGGACGTCGATTCCGGGGCGACCCAGTCATGGTCGGTAAGCGCCGCCGCCGCGCACGGCAGCGCTTCGATCGACGCCAGCGGGGAGTGGACCTACCAGGTCGAGGACAGCGGGGCGGTCGATGCGCTTGCAGAAGGGCAAACGCTGGTCGATCACTTCACAGTCCAGGTCGACGACGGCCACGGCGGCATCGCCAGCCAGGTGGTCAGCGTCACGATCACCGGAACCAACGATGGCCCCGACCTGTTTGAGGGCGCGGGGGATGCGGTCAGCGCGACGCGGGCCGAAACGGACGCCGGGCTGACCGCCGACGGTACGTTGAGCGTGGTCGATGTCGACACGCTCGACACCGTCACCGCGACGGTAACCGGCGTCGTGGCCAGTGGCGACAAGGCGGACGTGATCGGAGAGAGCGCCCTGCAGGCGATGATGTCGGTCACCGCCGGAGCGATTGCCGCCGATTCCGGCGATCACGGCAACCTCGCCTGGACCTTCAATTCGGGCACGGAGGCTTTCGACTTCCTCGGCGTGGGGCAGTCCCTGACCCTGAACTACACGATCGAGGTCAGCGATGGCCACGGCGGGACAGATCAGCAGAACGTTTCGGTGACGATCAATGGAACCAATGATGCGCCGATCGGTAGCGCCGACGCGGCGCTGGCAGCGGGCACGGAGGATACGTCCTACGTTATCGCGGTGGCGGATCTGCTCCAGGGCTTCTCGGACGTTGACGGTGACACCTTGCAGGCCACTGCGCTCAACGTCGATCACGGCAGCCTGGTCGACAATGACGATGGCACCTTCACGTTCACTCCGGCGGACAACTACAACGGCCCGATCCACCTTACCTACACCGTCAGCGACGGGCACGGCGGCACCGTGGCCGGGGCACAGACCTTCGCGCTGGCGGCAGTCGATGACCTTCATGCCCAGGACGACAGCTTCTCAACTGACGAGGACACCCTGCTGCAAGGCACCGTGGCCGGGAACGACAGCACGACCTCCGGCGGATCGCTCAGCTTCGCGCTGGCGACGGATGCGGCGCACGGTTCGCTGACGTTCAATGCTGATGGCACGTTCAGCTACAACCCGACCGGAAACTATTTCGGTAGCGACAGCTTCACCTATACCGTGACCGACGCCGCCGCGAACGAGAGCGCGACCCGCACGGTTTCGCTGACTGTCGATCCGGTCAATGATGCCGCGGTAATCAGCGGCGACTCGAGTGGCGCGATCACCGAGGATGCCGCCCCCGGCACGGTCGGCGGCAACCTTGATTCGACCGATGTCGACAATGCCAATGACAGTTGGAATGCGGTGACCACCGCCACCGCGTCAAACCTCGGGTATGGCACCTTCACGATCGATGCTGCCGGACAGTGGGTATATACGCTCGACAACGCCAATCCGGTGGTCAACGCGTTGCCCGCGGGCGCGCCGCTCAGCGACAGCTTCACCGTCACCACGATTGACGGCACCGCCCAGGTGGTGACCATCGCGATTACCGGAGCCAATGACCAGGCGTTCATCTCGGGAACCAAGACCGGCAGTGTGACCGAAGCGGGCGGGGTAGGCAACGCCGTGGCGGGTTCGCCCGATACGGGGGGCCAGTTCACGATCACCGACCCCGACAGCGGCCAGGCGGCATTCGCCACACCGGCCAGCCTCAACGGCACTTACGGCACCTTCACCTTCAACGACGCGACCGGTGCCTGGACCTATGCGCTCGACAATGGGCGTGCGGCGACCGAGGCGCTGACGGCGGGACAGATCGTCACCGACGTGCTGGCGATCAGCTCGCTGGACGGCACCGCCTCCTCGCAGGCAACGGTTACCGTCACCGGTGCCAACGACGCCGCAGTGATTACCGGACTGCACGATGGCACCGTGACCGAGGCGACTTCAGCCAGTGCCGGGATGCCAAGTGCCACGGGCGATCTCAATTCGACCGATGTCGACGGAACCGCCGACGCCTGGACGGTGATCGCGGCGCCGATCGCCACGGCAAGCGGCTATGGCAGCTATTCGATCGATGCCACCGGCCACTGGACCTACACGCTCAACAACGCCAACCCGGTAGTTGATGGGCTGAACAATGGTGCAACCCTGAATGACAGCTTCACGGTGACCACCGCCGATGGCACCGCCCAGGTTGTCAACGTGCTGATCAACGGGGCGACTGACGTGACGGTCCCGCCGCCGAACGATCTGCTATTCACCGCGCTGTCCAGTGCGGTCAGCGGCAATTCCGTCCCGGATGGTGTGATCGGGCAACTCTCCGTCGGCAATGCCGTAAGCGGTGCGACCTATGCCTACCTCGCCACCGGCTTGACCGCGACGACCCTGTCGGGCGGCGTGGCGAGTGGGTTCGCCGGGGATTTTACCGTCAGCAGCACAGGGACGATTTCCGCAGCGAACGTCGATTCGGACCGCATCTATGAATTGACGGTGCAGGTCACGAACGGGGCCAACAGCTACAGCGAAGCGTTCACCATCGTGGTTGGCACCAACGCCGCCGAGACGCTGAGTGGCGGTTACACAACGGGTGATGACATACTCTACGCCGCAGGGAACGCCGACATCATCCTTGCCGGGTCCGGCAATGACACGATCTTTGGCCAGCAGGGGAATGATGAGATCCACGGCGGTCTGGGTAACGACGTCATCTACGGCGGCGGAAACAACGACGTCATCTACTTCGATACGGCGCTGAATGCTGCGACGAATGTCGATCAGCTGATGGATTTCAACGCGAACGGAACCGACAGGATATTCCTGGACGACGCTGTGTTCACCGCACTTGGTTCAGGTGGGCAACGCGCCTTGTCTGCCTCCAATTTCGTTGCCAATGCGGGGGGCGTAGCGGGCGACGCAAATGACTTCATCCAGTTCGATACCTCGACCGGCAACCTTTACTACGATGCTGACGGTTCAGGCGCGGGCGCGCGTGTTCTGTTCGCGCACATCGATCTGGGCGGCATGACCGGGACGCTTGACGCGACAGATTTCCAGATCGTCTGAGCATCGGCCGGTTTGCGGCACTGACGCCCGCGGTTCCGTCAGGGAATCGCGGGCGTCTCGCCGTTTGCCGGGACTTACCGCTTTGACTCTCCACGCCAATGCGGCCAATCAGGGCGGATGAACAACGAAACTCAGGACAAGCGGCTGCACCGCCGCCGCTTCTACAAGGCGGAGCAGGAAGCCGGCTTTGTCGAGGCGCACAGCCACGATACTCCGCAGACCTGCGATCCGGCCTACCGCCTCGCCTTTCGCGATATCGATTTCCTGCTGCGCGAGGAATTGCGCCCGGTCCGCTTCCAGCTTGAGCTGCTGAAGTGCGAAATGCTGCTGGACGAGGCGAAGATCGGCTCGACCCTGGTGTGCTACGGCTCGGCCCGCATCCCCTCGCCCGAGAAGGCGGAGGAATTGATCGCCGCGGCGACCACGCCCGAACGGCGCAAGGTGGCCGAACGGCTGGCGGCCAATTCGAAGTATTACGAGGAGGCGCGCCAGCTTGCTTTCATCGCCTCGCGCCGCCAGCTTGTCGAACAGGGGATGCGCCAGTTCGTGGTATGCTCGGGCGGCGGCCCCTCGATTATGGAAGCGGCCAATCGCGGCGCGGTGGAGGCTGGGGCCGAGACGATCGGGCTCAACATAGTCCTGCCGCACGAACAGGCGCCCAACCGCTACGTCACGCCGCACCTTGCTTTCCAGTTCCACTATTTCGCGCTGCGCAAGATGCACTTCCTGCTGCGCGCCAAGGCGGTGGCGGTGTTCCCCGGCGGGTTCGGCACGCTCGACGAGTTCATGGAGCTGCTGACCCTGGTACAGACCGGCAAGATGAAGCCGATCCCGATCCTGCTGTTCGGGCGCGAGTTCTGGAACCGCGTGATAAACTTCGAGGCGATGGCCGAGGAAGGGGTGATCAACCCCGCCGACCTTGAGCTGTTCAGATGGGTCGAGACCGCCGACGAGGCGTGGAAGATCATCTGCGAGTTCTACGACATCTGCGAATGATTCAGGTTTACCCGCGCGCGTCGGCGTGGCCCAGCGGCCCGCTGCCCGCGCCGAAACCCGGTGCGGCGCGCAGGGCGGAGCGGACGAACAGTCGTGCCCGATCGACTGCTTCGGGCAGGGGCAGGCCCTTGCCGAGATAGGTCGCGATGGCCGAGGACAGTGTGCAGCCGGTGCCGTGGGTGTGGCGGGTGTGAATGCGGGTTCCGGCCATGACGTGCGGCGGCTGACCGGGCAGGCACAGCGCATCCTCAATCCGCTCGCCCTCGGCATCGCCGCCCTTGGCAAGATAGGCCACGCCGCGCGCCGCCATGCCCTCATGCCCGCCCAGCGTGGCGAGTTCGGCGACGTTGGGCGTGGTCACGGTGGCAAGGCGCATCAGCCGCTCGAACCCGGCGATGGTGTCTGCGTTGGCCAGCGTAGCGCCGCTGGTCGCGATCATCACCGGATCGAACACGATAGGCACGGAAAGGGCTTCTAACCGGTCGGCAACCACCGCGGCGATGGCGGGCGATCCCAGCATCCCGATCTTGACCGCATCGATCCCGATGTCGCCGGTGCAGGCATCGATCTGCGCACCGACCATGTCCGGTGAAAGCGCCTCGACCGCCGTAACCCCCAGCGTGTTCTGCGCGGTGATCGCGGTGATCGCGGTCATGGCATAACCGCCGAGCATGGTGATGGTCTTCACGTCCGCCTGGATGCCCGCGCCGCCCGAGCTGTCGGAACCGGCGATCGAGAGGATGCGGGGTGGGGGCATGGTGCGTGGGGTTAGGGGAGCGCGCGGGCTTCGACAAGCTCAGCCTGAGCGGATATGGGTTGGACCTACCTCCGCTCAGCCTGAGCTTGTCGAAGGCCACGCGCCACGGTTCGCCCAATCACCCCTTGAACTTCCTCAACGTCGAAGGCGGGTGCCTGGCGTGAAGCTGTTTCGCCCGCGTCGGCCGGTCGAGCAGTTCGCCGCCGCAATTGGGGCAGCGCTCGTCCAGCGCATCGGCGCATTCGGTGCAGAAAGTGCATTCGAACGAGCAGATGAAGGCGCCGGGCAGTTCAGCCGGAAGGTCGGCGCCGCAGCGCTCGCAATCGGGGCGCATTTCCAGGCTCATGCCGCCGCCTCCTTCACCGCGTCACAGATCGTGTCGACGACCTGTTCGACCTCGCCCGCATCGTCGCCTTCGGCCATGACGCGGATCACCGGCTCGGTGCCCGAGGGGCGGATCACCAGGCGACCCTTGCCCGCCAGTTGCGCTTCGGCCTCGGCGATGATCGCCTTGACCCGGTCGTTCTCCAGCGGCTTGCCTCCGCCGAAACGGACGTTCTTCAAAAGCTGCGGAACGGGATCGAACAGGTGCAGCAGTTCGCTCGCCCGCTTGCCCGACTTGACCAGCGCGGCCAGCACTTGCAGCGCCGCCACCGTGCCATCGCCAGTCGTGCCGTGATCGAGCAGGATCATGTGGCCTGATTGCTCCCCGCCGACGTTGAACCCGCCCACGCGCATCTTTTCCAGCACATAGCGATCGCCCACCTTGGCCCGCTCCAGCGTCAGGCCCTGCCCGGAAAGATAGCGTTCAAGCCCCAGGTTCGACATCACGGTCGCCACTACCCCGCCGCCACGCAGTTCCCCGCGCGCCGCCAGTTGCGTGCCGATGAGCGCCATGATCTGATCGCCGTCGACCGTCTGGCCCTGTTCATCGACCACGATCAGCCGGTCGGCATCGCCATCGAGCGCCACGCCGATGTCGGCCCCGCTGGCCACCACGGTTTCCTTGATCAGCTCAAGATGCGTCGAGCCGCACTTGTCGTTGATGTTCACGCCGTTGGGCTGGACGCCGACCGCGATGACCTCTGCCCCCAGCTCCCACATTGCCGACGGCGCGACCTGATAGGCAGCGCCATTGGCGCAATCGACCACGATCTTCAGCCCGTCGAGCCGGACATCGTCGGGCAGCGCACTCTTGACCGCGTGGATATAGCGCCCGCGCGCGTCGTCGATCCGCCGCGCCCGGCCGATCGCCGCCGCCGGGGCGAGCGCGAGATTCTGGTCGAGCATGGCCTCGATCGCCAGCTCGTCCTCGTCCGACAGCTTGAAGCCATCGGGGCCGAACAGCTTGATGCCGTTGTCCTCATAGGGGTTGTGGCTGGCCGAGATCATTACGCCGACGTCCGCGCGCAACTCGCGTGTCAGCATGGCGATCGCCGGGGTGGGCAGCGGGCCGGTCAGCACCACGTCCATGCCGACGCTGGTGAAGCCCGCGACCAGCGCGTTTTCCAGCATATAGCCCGACAGGCAGGTATCCTTGCCGATCACCACGCGGTGGCGGTGCGTGCCGCGCAGTAAGCGCGTGCCCGCCGCCTGGCCGACCTTCATCGCCGTG
>JAFEEP010000648.1 GCA_018241045.1 Pseudomonadota bacterium
ATTGGCTTCCACGTAAGCGGACCCGTCGGCCACGAGGGTCAGCACCGGCAGCCCCGTGACCACATCCTGCCCTTTTTGCAGGCGGTCAGCCTGGCTGACCACGCCGCTGACCGGCGCGCGAATTTCGGTGCGGCGCAGGCTGAGCTGCGCGACGTTGCGTTGCGCCTGCGCCGTGGCGATCTGGGGATAGACCCCCGGCACCTGGGAGCCGGCGGACAGCTTTGCCGCCGCCTCGTCACGCTTGGCTTCGGCCAGGCTCAGCGATTCCTGGGCCAGGGCGACCTGATGCTGTGCAGCTTCGTAGGATGCCTTGGTGGTGAAGCCACGATGCCACAACGCTTCCTGACGCGCGAGATTGGACCGGGCAAAGGCGATCTGTTCGCGGCTGGCGGAAATATCCGACCCAGACAGCGCGCTCGAATTGGCGGCGGCGATCTGACTCGCTTCGGCGGTGGCGATTGCCGCGTCGGCCTGGGCCACCTGCAACTGGAACTGTTCGGGGTCGATGCGGAACAGCAGGTCGCCCGCCTTGACGTGCTGATTCTCGCGCACCGAAACAGCGGCGATCTTGCCGCCGACTTCGGCGCTGACCGAAACCTTGTCGAGGTGGACATAGGCGTTGTCGGTGCTGACCTGACCCTGCAGGCTGCGCCAATAGACCACCCCGCCGATGATCAGCGCGAGCGGCAGCGACAGCATCAGCGCAAGCCGCCCCCAGTTGCGCTTCGGCTTGGGCGCGGGAGCGATTTCGACCGGCTCTCCGGTCGTGATCTGTGGATCGCGATCAGCCATGGGACACCATTTCCGCAGCGTTGCTGGGGGTCAGATTCTGTCGGATCGCATCGAGCAGCGCGTTCATGGCGTCGCGCTGGGCCGGGCTGATCCCCTCGAGCGCCTGGGTTTCGAGCTCTTCGGAAAGCGGGTGCAGCTGCGCCAGCAAGGCACCCGCCTTGTCGGTAAGGAACAAGCGCCACGAGCGCCGATCGGCGGGATCGGGGCGGCGTTCGACCAGTTCGGCCTCCTGCAGCCGGTCGACCATGCGGCACACGCTGATCGGTTCGACATCGAGCAATTCGGCCAAACCGCCCTGGTTGACCCCTTCGTGACGGCGCAGGGTCACGAGCACCTGCCATTGCTGGCGTGTCACGCCAATCTCTCTCGCCCGCGCGTCGAACGACCGGCGCGCCAGCCGCGACACATCCGCGATCTTGCTGAACAGGTTTTCTTCCATCCGGCGCACATAATAAGTATGCCTATAATGGTCAAGCGCATGGCATCGCGTGGCGAACGATTGCAAAGCGCGGCAAATCCGATCCGCAGGCGGGCCAAGAATCTCTTGTTTGCGATTGGCGCTCCGCGCAGACAAAGCGCCGCCATGACCCCTGTGCTAACCCACCTTGAGCGGCTGGAAGCCGAAGCGATTCACATCATGCGTGAGGTGGTTGCCGAGGCGGAGCGGCCGGTGATGCTCTATTCGGTGGGCAAGGATTCGGCGGTGATGCTGCATCTGGCGAGGAAGGCGTTCTACCCCTCGCCGCCGCCGTTCCCGCTGCTGCATGTCGACACGACGTGGAAGTTTCAGGAGATGTACAAGCTGCGCGACCGGATGGCGCGCGAGAGCGGCATGGACCTGCTGGTCTATCACAACCCCGAGGCGGCGGAGCGCGGGATCAACCCGTTCGACCACGGGGCGCTGCACACCGACATGTGGAAGACGGAAGGGCTCAAGCAGGCGCTCGACAAGTGGCAGTTCGACGCGGCCTTCGGGGGCGCGCGGCGCGACGAGGAAAAGAGCCGGGCCAAGGAGCGGATCTTCTCGTTCCGCACCGCCAGCCACGGCTGGGATCCCAAGAACCAGCGGCCCGAACTGTGGAACCTCTACAACGCCAGGAAGAACCGGGGCGAGTCGATCCGGGTCTTCCCGATCTCCAACTGGACCGAACTCGACGTGTGGCAGTACATCCAGCTTGAACATATTCCGATCGTCCCGCTCTACTTCGCCGCGCCGCGCCCGACGGTCGAGCGCGACGGGATGCTGCTGATGGTCGACGATGACCGCTTCCCGCTGCGCCCCGGCGAGGTGCCGGTGCAGCGCTCGATCCGCTTCCGCACCCTGGGCTGCTATCCGCTGACCGGTGCAGTGGAGAGCGAGGCCAGGACGCTGAGCGAGGTGATCCAGGAGACGCTGCTGACCACCACCAGCGAACGCCAGGGCCGCGCGATCGACAAGGACGCGGGCGGCGCGGGAATGGAAGTCAAGAAGCAGCAGGGGTATTTTTGACGTGCCACGGAATGCGAAGCGTTCCGCAACGTCAACCCCGGACTTGATCCGGGGCCAGGCTGCCTTTCGCGCGAACCAGGAAACAAGCGGGATCCCGGATCAAGTCCGGGATGACGGGTAAAGACCATGACTGACCAGGCAATCTACCAGACCGACGCGCTCATCGCCGAGGACATCGATGCCTATCTCGACACGCACCAGCACAAGACCATGCTGCGCTTCATCACCTGCGGCTCGGTCGACGATGGCAAGTCGACGCTGATCGGGCGGCTGCTTTACGACAGCAAGATGATCTTCGAGGACCAGCTCGACGCGCTGCAGAGCGACAGCAAGAGGGTTGGAACGCAAGGCCAGGAGATCGACTTCGCGCTGCTGGTCGACGGGCTTGCCGCCGAGCGCGAGCAGGGCATCACCATCGACGTCGCCTACCGCTTCTTCAACACCGAGAAGCGCAAGTTCATCGTCGCCGACTGCCCGGGGCACGAACAATATACCCGCAACATGGTGACCGGCGCCTCGACCGCCGACCTCGCGGTGATCCTGGTCGACGCGCGCAAGGGCGTGCTGGTCCAGACCCGGCGGCACAGCTACCTGTGCCACCTGATCGGGATCAGGAACGTGGTCCTGGCGGTCAACAAGATGGACCTGGTGGGCTATGATCAGGCCGTGTTCGACACGATCGTCGCCGATTACACCGAGTTTGCGACCAGCATCGGGATCGAGAGCTTCACCGCCATGCCGATCTCGGGCTTCAAGGGCGACAATATCACCACGCGCTCGCCCAACACGCCGTGGTATCAGGGGCCGACCCTGATCGACCATCTCGAGAGCGTCGAGGTGCTGTCCTCGCGCGATGCCGACAGGCCGCTGCGGATGCCGGTGCAATGGGTCAACCGCCCCAACCTCGACTTCCGAGGGTTCTAGGGCCTGATCGCCACCGGCACCGTCAAGCCGGGCGACGCGGTGCGGGTGCTCCCCTCGGGCAAGACCAGCACGGTCGAACGCATCGTCACCCTTGACGGCGATCTCGACGCGGCGGTCGCCGGGCAGGCGGTGACGCTGACATTCGCCGACGAGATCGACTGTTCGCGCGGCGACGTCATCGCGCTGGCTGACAATCCGCCCGAGGTCTCCGACCAGTTCGAGGCGACGCTGGTGTGGATGGACGATGCGGCGATGCACGTCGGCCGCTCGTACTGGCTCAAGCTGGGCACGCAGACCGTCTCGGCGACGGTCCAGCAGCCCAAATACACGATCCAGGTCAACACGCTCGAACACCTTGCGGCCAAGACGCTCGACCTCAACGCGATCGGCGTGGCCGAACTCGCCACCGACCGGCCGCTGGTGTTCGAACCCTATGCCGACAGCCGTACACTGGGCGGGTTTATCCTGATCGACAAGCTGACCAACGCCACGGTCGCCGCGGGCATGCTGCACTTCAGCCTGCGCCGCGCCCAGAACGTCCACTGGCAGGCGCTTGACGTGACGCGCGAGGCGCACGCTGCGCTCAAGCACCAGAAGCCGGCGGTGCTGTGGTTCACCGGCCTTTCGGGTTCGGGCAAGAGCACGATCGCCAATCTGGTCGAGAAGAAGCTCCATGCCTTTGGCCACCACACCTTCCTGCTCGACGGCGACAACGTCCGCCACGGGCTCAACAAGGACCTCGGCTTTACCGAAGCCGACCGGATCGAGAACATCCGCCGCGTCGGCGAGGTCGCCAAGCTGATGACCGACGCGGGGCTGATCGTGCTGACCGCGTTCATCAGCCCGTTCCGCGCCGAGCGCGACATGGTCCGCGCGATGCTGCCGCCCGGCGAGTTCGTCGAGGTCTTCGTCGACACTCCGCTCGAGGTGGCCGAGGCACGCGACGTCAAGGGGCTTTACAGGAAGGCCCGCGCCGGTGACCTCAAGAACTTCACCGGGATCGACAGTCCCTATGAGGTTCCGCATATGCCCGAACTGCGCATCGACACCACCCGCGAGGCGGGCGAGGCGGCGGCGGAGCGGATCGTCGACTATATCCTGGGCAAGCGCGGCGATATGTGGATGCCGACCATATGACCGATGCCGAACTGGCCGCCCACCTCGCCCAGGTCGCCGGACGCCTGCTGCTCGAGGTGCGCGCATCAGGCCTGTTCTCGGCCAGGGCGCTGGGCAAGGCGGGCGATCAGACCGCAAACCAGTTCCTCTGCCATGCGCTGCGCGAGCAGCGCCCCGACGACGGCCTCCTCTCCGAGGAGGAGAAGGACAACTTCGAACGCCTCGCCCACTCGCGCGTCTGGATCGTCGATCCGGTCGACGGCACCCGCGAATATGGCGAGGCGCGCGCCGATTGGGCGGTCCATGTCGGGCTCGCTATCGACGGGGTCGCAACAGTCGGCGCCGTCGCCCTGCCCGCGCTCGACCTGGTCCTGCGCTCCGACCGGCCGGGCCTGCTGCCCCCTGCCCCGACGGTCCCGCGCATGGTGGTGAGTCGCTCGCGCCCGCCGCGCGAAGCCATCGCCGTGGCCAAGGCGATCGGCGCCGAGCTGGTGCCGATGGGCAGCGCAGGGGCCAAGGCCATGGCCGTCGTGCGCGGCGAGGCGGAGATCTACCTTCACACCGGCGGCCAGTTCGAATGGGATAGCTGCGCACCGATAGCAGTCGCCGCTGCACACGGCCTGCACGTCAGCCGTGCCGACGGATCGCCGCTGCTCTATAACCAGAGCGACACCTATATGCCCGACCTGCTGATCTGCCGCTCCGAATGGACCGAGCGGGTGCTGGACGAGATGCGGAGCCTTGCAGCCTGAGCGCAAGCCTGCGAAGTCCGGGATCGGGAGGAACGCGATGGCACCCGATCCACTGTTCGATTTCACCGGCAAGGTCGCCCTCGTCACCGGCGGTTCGCGCGGCCTTGGCTACCAGATGGTCCGCGCCTTCGCCGAGCGCGGGGCCGACGTGATCATTTCCAGCCGCAAGCTCGAAGCCTGCGAGGAAGTGGCCGCAGAGGTCCGCGCACTGGGCCGCAGGGCCCTGGCCGTCGCTTGCCACGCCGGGCGCTGGGATGAGATCGACCGCCTGATCGAAGTTTCCTACGCCGAATTCGGTCGAATCGACATTCTGGTCAACAACGCCGGAATGGGACCCCGCCTGCCAAGCCACGAAGTGACAGAGGCGCTGTTCGATTCGGTGGTCAATCTCAACTTCAAGGGCCCGTTCCGCCTCGCCAGCCAGGTCGCGCAGCGAATGCACCAGGGCGCGGGCGGGTGCATCATCAACGTCTCCTCGACCGGTTCGCTGGTGCCGCTGCCCGGGGTCGTGCCATATGGGTCGTCCAAGGCGGCGCTCAACGCCATGTCGGTCAGCCTGGCGAGCGAATA
>JAFEEP010000649.1 GCA_018241045.1 Pseudomonadota bacterium
CCCTGCCCTTCCTCCAGCGCGCGTGCGGCATGCATCCAGGTGGGGAAGCTGCGCCCCTGCCCGACATAGCCGCGAATCCGCTCCAGCCCGGCAGGGTCGATTTCCGGACCGACATCATTGAGCAGCGCCCCCGCGATCGCCTGCGGCGCGGTCATCGCGGTGATCATCGTCAGTAACCCGCCAAGCGAGGTGCCGAAGAACACCGCCCGCGCCAAGCCTTCCTGCGCGAACAGTTCGCCCAGGTCCTCGGCATATTGCAGCGGATTGTAGCTCGCCGAATCCTTGGCATAGGCGCTTTCCCCGCGCCCGCGCAGGTCGGGGCAGATCACCCGCCATTCGCCCGCCAGTCGCTCCGCCACGTGCGCGAAATCGCGGCCATTCCGGGTCAGGCCGGGCAGGCACAGCACTGGCGGGCGATCCGCGCGCCCGGCATAGTCGCGGAAATGCAGCTTCAGCCCGTCGCGGCTGGTCCAGGTGCGATCGGCGGGGGCGCTCATCGTTTGGGGAAAAGTCCTGTTCAGTGCGGCTTGTGCAGCCAAGTCTTCATCCCCACTATTGCCTGATGCGCGCCGAACCGCAAGCCGCCGCCTACCGGCCCGATGTCCCGATCCTCGCGCTTGCGCCGTGGCTCGCCGATCCAGTCGCTCCCGCCGACTTTCCTGCCGCCACCCTGCGCTTTCGCAACCGGCGCTGGGATGGGGCGGTCGGGCTGGACACCCTGGACGAGGCGCAATGGCTGCGCCACTTCGCCCGGTTCGAGCCATTGACGGGCAATCTGCCCCAACCGCTGGCGCTGCGCTATCACGGCCACCAGTTCCGCGTTTACAACCCTGACCTTGGCGACGGGCGCGGCTTCCTCTTCGCCCAGTTGCGCGACGGCGCGGACCGGCTGCTCGACCTTGGCACCAAGGGATCGGGGCAGACCCCGTGGAGCCGCCAGGGCGACGGACGGCTGACCCTCAAGGGTGCGGTGCGCGAGATTCTCGCCACCGAGATGCTCGAGGCGCTGGGGGTCAACACCAGCAAGACATTCTCCGTGATCGAGACCGGCGAGGAACTGTTCCGCCAGGACGAGCCCTCCCCCACCCGCGCGGCAGTGATGGTCCGGCTCAGCCACGGCCACATCCGCATCGGCACCTTCCAGCGCCTCGCCTGTCTGGGCGAGCGCGAGCACATGGAAGCGCTGATCGACTACTGTCTCGCCCAGTTTCCCGGCAATGCCCCGCCCGAGGGCGCGCCCGGCGCCGATGAACCCGCGGTGATCCTGCTGCACCAGGTGGTCGAGCGGCTGGCGCTGCTCGCCGCGCAATGGGCTGTGGCGGGCTTCGTCCACGGGGTACTCAACACCGACAACATGAACATTTCGGGCGAAAGTTTCGACTATGGTCCGTGGCGCTGGCTGCCAAAATGGGATCCCGCCTTCACTGCCGCCTACTTCGATCACGGCGGGCTCTATGCCTTCGGTCGCCAGGCCGAGGCGCTGCACTGGAATTGCGGCCAGCTTGCCGTGGCGCTGCGCGTCCTGGCCGAGGCCGAGCCGCTGATCGCCGCGCTCGACCGCTTCGGTCCGCTCTATCAGGAGGCGCTGGCCCGCCAGTTCATCTGGCGGCTCGGCCTCGCCCCGCGCGGGTTCGAGGCGGACGGCGCAGTCCTCGCCGCGGCTGAAACCGCGATGCGCGCCAGCGGCGAAAGCCCCGATACCTTCTTCCACCGGAACCGCTTTGGCCTGCACGCCGAAGGTGCCTTCGCCGCTGCTGTAAGCGAATACCAGTCCGTAGGAGAACCCCATGAAATCTGGGAAGAATCAGCCCCGCCCTCGCTGGTGATCGATGCAGTGGAAGCGATCTGGGCGGCGATAGCCGAGCGGGATGACTGGGCGCCGCTTGATGCCACGGTGGCGCAGATCAGGCGTCTGGGAGCGGCGCTGGGGCCGCCGCCGCTGGTCATATCCTAGCTGGTATGCCTACCACGCGGCCAAGGCTTTTCAATCGGATGGCCTGCCGCTAAGGCGTTGCAACGAGAGCCGGGTCGCATCCGGAACGCAGACGGGGGCAGGCAAGGCGTTGAGCACCGCACAAATCACTTCTTTCGAACCGGCGACCGGGGCCGAAATGTGGCGTGGCCGCCGTGGTGACGTCGATGAAATCGTCGCGCGCGCGCGTCGTGCCTGGCCTGCCTGGGCCGCCCAGCCGCTGTCGACGCGGATGGAAATGGTTCGCCGCTTCGCCAATGAAGTGCGCAAGGACGCGGAAAAGCTCGCCACCCTGATCGCGCGCGAAACCGGCAAGCCGATGTGGGAAGCCCGCACCGAAGTGGAAAGCGTGGTCAACAAGGTCGAGATATCGATCCGCGCCTATGCCGAGCGGACCAGCCAGCGCAAGCTCGACAACGCGCTGCAGGGAACCGCCGCGCTGCGTCACAAGCCGCATGGCGTGATGGCGGTGCTGGGGCCCTACAATTTCCCCGCGCACCTGCCCAACGGCCACATCGTCCCCGCGCTGATCGCGGGCAACGCGATCGTTTTCAAGCCGAGCGAAAAGACCCCTGCCGTGGGTGAGGCGCTGGTTCAGTGCTTCCACCGCGCTGGAATCTCCGCCGCCGTGGTCCAGATGCTGGTCGGCGGGCCCGAGGAAGGGCAGGCGCTGGTCGCGCACGAAGGCATCGACGGGGTGCTGTTCACCGGATCGGCTCACGCGGGAATCGCGATCAATCGCAAGCTCGCCGCGCGGCCCGACAAGATCGTCGCGCTGGAAATGGGCGGCAACAATCCGATCGTGCTGTGGGACACCCCCAAGGTCACCGATGCCGCGACGCTGGTGGTCCA
>JAFEEP010000064.1 GCA_018241045.1 Pseudomonadota bacterium
CATATTTCATTATCCGCCTGCCGCATCGGTAATCCGATTTACGTGTATCGTGATTCCTTTTTGATATACACGCCGTGAGCACGCCCTCGCCGCACATCAAGTTGACCTGGATCAGAGCCTTGCTCGCAACCGAACGCGCGCGAAGCATGCACGGGGCGGCACGCCTGCTGCACCGGACACAGCCCTCGATCTCCCAGGCCATCGCCGCGCTCGAGTCGGTCGTGGATCTGTCTCTCGTCGCGAGAGGGCCTTCAGGGGCCACGCTGACGCCCGCCGGCAGGATCCTGTCGGACCGCGGGTCCAAGGGCATGGGCTTCCTGGTAGCCGCGGCGCAAGGAGCCGGCATCGGCCCGGCACCGTTGGCTCGCCTGCGACAGCAGGTGCGGGATACGCAGCTGCAAGCGCTCACCGCCACCGTCGCAGGCGGAACCTTCTCCGCCGCAGCCTGCCGGCTCGGGATAGCGCAGCCCGTGGTATCCCGCTCGATGGCCCACCTCGCCCAGTTGCTGGGGCAGCCGCTCTGGACCAGATCGGGTCGGGTGCTGGAGATGACCAGGGCCGCCCGCGAGCTGGCCGCGGGCTACGAGCTGCTGCAGAGCGAACTGCGGCTGTGCCTGGATGAGCTCCGGGAAATGCGTGGCATCTATGATGGCCAGATACGACTCGGCGCATTGCCGACCGCGCGCGCATCCTGGCTGCCTCGGAGTCTCGAGCGGCTGCTGGAGCATTATCCCAATATCACGGTTACCATCATGGATGGCCCTTACGAGGAGCAGCTTCATGCGCTGCGTCACGGGCGCATCGATCTCATCCTTGGCGCATTGCGGCTTCCGGGACCTGGCAATGACGTGATGCAGGAGCCCATTTTCAACGACACCCTCTCATTGGTCGGTCGCGCAGGCCATCCGCTGGCCCGCGGTATTGGACGCGGCCGCGTGATCATCGACCGCAAAGCGCTGAATCGCTATCGCTGGCTGCTGCCGCCGCAGGGAACGCCGGCACGCGATCGCTTGAATGGCCTGCTGGATGCGCGGCGACTGCCACGGCCAAGCAGGGTCTTGGAATGCAACTCTTTTCTCACCATCCGGGAGTTGCTGCTCAACTCCGACAGCGTTGCGGTCGTTTCGACCTGCCAGGTCGCATCCGATGTCGTGCGCAACCGTCTCAGCGTTTTGGGGCCGCCCCTGCCGCGAACCAGCCAGCCGGTTGGCTGGACCATGCGAACCTCATTCAAACCGACCGCAGCCCTGCGAAAATTTCTCGATACCGCCCGCGTGGAGTCCACGGCACTCGACCGCGGCAGCCGCTCGTTGGCGGGACGATGCAAGATCGACGCGCCGTACGCTGACCTTCGACCGCCCTTCATTTCGGCCGTGGCTCCGGCAACATCGGCTCCGGCACCCGCCCCGCGCGGTTCGTGGCAATCCGGTTGACCAAGGCCTGCGCGGCGTTGCGCGCTTCGGCCTGGAAATCCACGTCGCGATCCAGGTATTCGTGACTCTCGGCATACGGAGTGTAATAGCCGACGTAGCGATCCAGCAGGCCCTGGATTCCGGCGGGTATCAGGCCGATGTCCGCGAGCCAATCACTCAGTGCGCGCCGCAGATTTTCGGCGCCCGCGGCATCGCCGTGCACGATGACCGAGAAAGCGCGGCCGCGCAAATGGCGCGGGTACGACCAACCTTTCATTTCCAACGCCTTCGCCTCCTGCGGATGCTTGCCGTGAGTGGTGGTGGGATCGGGATTGCCGCCGTCGGCGCAGACCAGCCGGTCGATCAGCAACTTCAGCACGCTCGGCGCCTGGTACCAATGCACGGGCGTCACGATCATGAGGCCATGGGCGGCGACGAAACGCGGATACAGCTCGTTCATCCAATCGCCGGCCTGGCCCAGCGAGTGGTTGGGATAACACGAGCAGGGCCAGTGGCACAGCGGCATGGCGGTGGAAACGCAGCCCTTGCAGGGCAGGATCTTGCGTCCGTACTCGGACGTGAGGTGGCTCAAATCCAGCAGATCGACTTCGATGCCCTGCTGGCCGAGCACTTCCTGCGCCAGCCGGCAAATCCGATAGGTCTTCGACATTTCGCCGGGACAAGTCTGGTCGGAACGGGGTGATGCGCAAATGAGCAGCACCCGCGAGGGTGAGCTCGGGTCCTGCTGTCGCGCCTGCGCGGCATGGATGGCCTCACGCGTCGCCAGCCATTCCAAAGCCAACGGATAATCGGGGTCCGCAAAGCCGGGACCCGCCGCGCGAGTGCGGGGACTCTTGCGCGAATCTTCGTAGGCATTCCACGCGATCTCGACCAGGCGTTCGATTTCCCCGTCCGCCTGCTCGAACGCGGGATCGTGGAACTGCGCGCGCATGCGCTTCGCGAATTCGTCCCGGTCGATGTGGGCGTCGGGTTGTCCCTTGCGAGTAGCGGGGATGTCTGGCATGGCATCGCTCCTTTGCCGCATCATAGGCCGTCGTGAAGGCGGCCGGTGGCGAAGGCGCGACTCGTGGCGCGCGAAGCGGCGTCGGATTCGTCCCACAGCGTTTTGCGTGGATGCCGGCCGCGTCTAACCCGCTTGCTGTCCATAATTTGAGCCGAATGTCGTTCGCTCCCGAAAACATTCCGCGGGTTGAAACGGCACCGCTGCGTAGCGGGCGGAAACGCTCGTACCCGTAATGGCCACCCTCGACAGGCTCACGTGGCGCAACTGCGGATCGCTGCTGCTGTGCGCGGCGCGCTACTGGAGCGAGGACAATGCCTCCACCATCGGGGCGGCGCTGGCGTTCTTCTGCGCTTTTTCGCTCGCACCGCTCCTGGTGATCCTGCTGACCATCGCCGGCGGCGTGCTGGGCGAACAGCAGGCTTACGGACAGGTGCAGGCGCAAATGCAGGAGCTGTTTGGACCTGCGACCGCGAAAACGGTAATGGACGCGGTGCGCGCATCCACCCAGACCAACGGACTGGTATC
>JAFEEP010000650.1 GCA_018241045.1 Pseudomonadota bacterium
ACGGGAGTGGCGGTGGTTCGGGCTTGGCGGCGGACTTACCCGGGGCGCGCGGCTGGACGGGTGCGGCGGCGCGTGCGGTGGTCTGGCGCGTCTTGATCTGCTCGACTTCGGCGCGCAGCGCCTGAAGGTCGTCGGCAGCGGCATAGGCGCTCAGCGATTGCTCGACCTGGGCTGCGCGTGCTTCCAGGATTTGGCGGGTGTCTTTGAGGTCTGCCGCCGTGGCGATGGCCGGCCGCTGCTGGATGGCCTCGATGGTCTCGGCCAGACCTGTTGCCTGCGCTTCGAGGCGTTGCAGACGGGAATCGAGGCGATCCTGGTCGGCCTGGTCGTTCATGGTCTGGTAGCCCAGGGCCACGAGAACACTGAGGCCAAGCAGCCAGAGCCACATCAGGCTCTGAACCACCACGGCGGCGGTTGAATGCTGGGCGGGTTGCGGAGCGTTCATGGCTGACCTCCCGATGCTGCGGGCGCCAGCGGGAACGCCTGCACCGCCTCGGTGGCGGGCGGCGCGGGTGCGTTGTCGGCGGCCATGCTGTCGCCAGACCGCTCGAAGCAGATTTGCCGTGCGCGGTCATCCGCGTGCAGTTCCCAGGACGAGCCAGCCAAGGTGAGCAGCGCATCGCGCAAGGTCATGGGGCCAAGGTGCAGATGCGCGGCCGGCAGCGGCAGTGCGTACAGCTCGATCACCGCGTGCGCGGTCTCGCAGAGCTGGTAGCCGCTGCGCTTGAGCACATGCCGTAGCCCGTCGCCGACTGTGGTGCGGGCGTCCTCCGGCATGGCGACATCGATGATCTGCAACAGCAGGTCGCGCTGCGCCGCCGTGGGTGCCAGTTCGACCAACGTGTAGCGGCCATAGCGCACGACGGGGATGAACTCGGGAACGTCGGGTTCGGGCGCGACGGAAACTTCCTCGATGGCGTCGGGTGCGACCGGCGCGGTCGTCGTCGCGCAGCCGCTGGCAAGCGCAGCCCAAAGCAGGCCGAGAAAACCCGCCAGCAGACGGCGTTCGGGATGGTGAAACCAAGGTGGAGAGGGGCACATGGCATCGACTCATCTGTTGCGATGCCGATACCTTGGCTGCGCTCCGGGGTTCGGTCAGCCAGGAATGCGAACTGCGCGTTGCCCGGTTTTAGCGAGGCGGCACGAGCGTGATCCGCGTATCGTCCGGGTGCATATAGAAGCCTCTGCGTGCAGGTGACGCATCACTATGGCTTGTCGTTGCGGATTTGCATTACGTTCGCGTTACAGGACAATAAATGGTACATTGCGCGAATCAACTGCAAATCCTTGGCGAAGCCATGCCCCAATACCTTTCGGATGTCCTGGATGCCTGCGAGCGCATGGGCAAGCTGAACGTGCGCGGCGAGGAACTGCGCGCCAGGCTGCCCGACACCACCCCCGAAGCGCAGCGCAAGGCGCTGTACCGCCAGCAGCGGGCCGGGCGGCTGGTGCGCCTGTCCCGAGGCTCCGACCACTGGCTGATCGTGCCGCTTCAGCACGCGGCCGCAGGCAGCCCGCCGCTGGAAGCCTGGCTCGATCCCTGGCTGCGCAAGACCCTGGGTACGCCGTACTACGTCGGCTTGCTCAGCGCAGCGGAAACCTACGGCGCTTCGCCCTATGCCGTCATGGTCACGCAGGTGATGGTGGCGGACAAGCGCCGCCCGGTCACCGTGGGCCGGCACGAACTCGTCTTCCATGTCTGCTCGCGCATCGAGGCGGTGCCGACCCGCTGGCACGAGAGCGCCGATGGCCGCTTCAAGGTCAGCACGCCCGAGCTAACCGCGCTCGACCTGATCCAGCGCGAGAGCCAGCTTGGCGGCATGGGCCGGGTGCGGGAAGTCCTGCGCGCGCTCTGGCCGCAATGCACACCGCAAGGTCTGACACAGGCGCTGGAGGCCATGCAGGGTGTGCCGGTGGCGCAGCGGCTGGGCGCGCTGCTGGCGCTGGACGAGCAGACGGCCCTGCTGGCGCCGCTGTCGAAGTGGCTGCGTGGCAAGCCGATGCGGCTGATCGCGCTTGAAGGCGCCTTGCCCGTGGGGGAAGAACGTGCCGACCACACCAACGCGGATTTCAAGGTCTGGGTTCCGCCCCAGCAGGGAGCAAACACATGATGCAGCAAACCCACCTGACGGCCTGGCAGGCCCATGCACCCTGGCCCAAGCGCAGCCAGATCGAGCAGGACTTGCGGTTGTCGCGCGGCGTGGCGGCGATCTTCGGTGACGAGGTGCTGCGCGAGCACCTAGCGATGCGCGGCGGCACGGTGCTGCACAAGGCCCATCTGGCACCGGCGGCGAGGTATTCGGAGGACATCGATCTGGTGTTGGTCAAGGCCATGGACACCGACACACTGGATCGCCACCTGCGCCGGGTGCTGACGCCGGTGCTGGGCCGCCCCAGCGATTCGCTGATCGCCGATGCCTGGCTGGCCATCCGCAACGTGCTGCGGCCGTCCAGAATCCTGCGCACTGCCTACAAGTTCGTGCCGCTGGGCCTGCAGCGCGAGGAGACCATCAAGGTCGAGGTCAACCTCAACGAGAGCGCGTCTGTCTATCCCCTGGTCGACGTGGCGCTGGACGTGCTCGACGAGGATGGCGAACCCGTGCAGGCCCTGGCGCGTTCCTACGACATCAACGAGATGCTGGGCACCAAGACGCGGGCGCTGATGCAGCG
>JAFEEP010000651.1 GCA_018241045.1 Pseudomonadota bacterium
CCCATCGAGCTCAGGACTTCCTTGATCTCGTTGAGCGACTTGCGGCCGAAGTTCGGCGTGCGGAGCATCTCGGCCTCGGTCTTCTGGACCAGGTCGCCGATGTAGATGATGTTGTCGTTCTTGAGGCAGTTGGCCGAACGCACCGACAGCTCCAGTTCGTCGACCTTCTTGAGCAGGTAACGGTTGAGCTGGTTGGTATCGCCTTCCTCGCTCGGCGCGGCGGCGGCCATGCCGATCATCGGCGACGAGCCCATCGGCACGGCGTCCTCGAAATGGACGAACAGCGAGAGCTGGTCCTGAAGGATGCGCGCGGCATAGGCCACGGCGTCCTCAGGGGTCACGGTGCCATCGGTTTCGACCGTCAGGTTGAGCTTGTCGTAATCAAGCTCCTGCCCGATGCGGGCATTGTCGACCTTGTAGCTGACCTGGCGCACCGGCGAATAGAGCGAGTCGACCGGGATCAACCCGATCGGCGCATCGGCGGGACGGTTGCCAACGGCGGGGACATAGCCCTTGCCGGTGTCGGCGGTCAGTTCCATGTTGAGCGTCGCGCCCTCGTCGAGGTGGCAGATCACGAGGTTCTTGTTCATGACCTCGATATCGCCCGACACGGCAATATCGCCCGCGGTGACTTCGCCCGGACCAGTGGCCGAGAGCTGGAGCCGCTTGGGGCCTTCGCCCTGCATCTTGAGCGCGATCTGCTTGACGTTGAGCACGATGTCGGTGACGTCTTCACGCACGCCGGCGAGCGAGCTGAACTCGTGCAGGACGTTCTCGATCTTGATCGAGGTGATCGCCGCGCCCTGGAGCGAGGAGAGCAGCACACGGCGCAGCGCGTTGCCCAGCGTCAGGCCGAACCCGCGTTCCAGTGGCTCGGCAACGAAGGTCGCACGGCGCTTGGGGTCGTTGCCCGCCTTCACTTCGAGGGCGTTGGGCTTCTTGAGTTCCTGCCAGTTCTTGATGTTGACAGTCATGGACTTCCCCTGGGGTTATGTCTTGGCGGGACGGCCGCTGCTCCGATGTGGAGCCGCAGCCGATCCGAAACAGCGGCAGGGCGGACGCCCCACCGCGAAGGAACGATCAGACGCGGCGGCGCTTGGAAGGCCGGACACCGTTGTGCGGGATCGGCGTCACGTCGCGGATCGAAGTGATGGTGAAACCGACGGCCTGGAGGGCGCGCAACGCGCTCTCGCGGCCCGAACCGGGGCCCTTCACTTCGACTTCCAGGGTCCGCACGCCGTGCTCGGCGGCCTTCTTGCCAGCGTCGTCCGCAGCCACCTGGGCGGCATAGGGGGTCGACTTGCGGCTGCCCTTGAAGCCCATCATGCCCGCGCTGGACCAGCTGATCGCATTGCCCTGCGCGTCGGTGATGGTGATCATGGTGTTGTTGAAGCTCGCATTCACGTGGGCGATGCCGCTCGTGATGTTCTTCCGCTCGCGGCGCTTAATGCGCTGGGGTTCGCGTGCCATGTGCTCTACCTACTTTCTCTGAGTTCGGTTCATCCCGAGAAGCGGCCGCAAAGCCGCTCCATCGAGGGATTACTTCTTCTTGCCGGCGATCGGCTTGGCCTTGCCCTTGCGGGTGCGGGCGTTGGTGTGCGTGCGCTGACCGCGAACCGGCAGCCCCTTGCGATGACGCAGACCGCGATAGCAGGCCAGGTCCATCAGGCGCTTGATGTTCATCGCGGTTTCGCGGCGCAGGTCACCCTCGACGGTGTGATCGGCGTCGATCGCTTCGCGGATGTGCAGCACTTCCTGGTCGGACAGGTCCTGAACGCGCCGGCTGGGATCGATGCCCAGCTTTTCGGTGATCTGACGGGCCTTGAACGGACCAATGCCGTGAATGTAGGTGAGCGCGACAACAACGCGCTTGTTGGTGGGGATGTTTACCCCGGCAATACGAGCCACTTAGTTCTCCATGCTCCACAGGGGGAAATCCTGGGACACCCCCCTATCTCAACGCTTCAACCGGGCGGAACGGCAAAAAGTCCGGCTGGCGAGCGCAATGCCTACGCCTTCCGGACGGTCCCGTTTTTCGGTTGAGGCGCGCGCTTAGGGCGATTCGTCGCCCATGTCAACGGGGCGGCCGGGCGCCATCGTTTCGGGCGGCTGCGTAACGCGCCAGTCGCGCGAACTGCTCAGTCAGCACCTGATCGACCGGTCCGGCCAGGGCAGCACCCTTGGTGCTGCGCAATCCGCTGACCGCGTAGCTCCAGGTCAGGGTCGATCCGCCGTCCCTGGCCGCAATTGAAATCGTCAGCACGCCCTGGACCGGCTCTGCCTGCAAGGGTCCCAGGGCGCCGGTCATCACCAGCGTGCGTCCGGGTTCGCTGCGGACCACCCGCATATGCTCGACCCCGCCGCCGTGCGGCATACGTTCGCAGAAGCACCCGCCTGCGACCGCCGCCAGCGAAAGATTGGCGGCCTTGCCCGACCAGGTATGCGCGCTGTCCCACCACTGCGCAGGCATGGTCAGCGCCTGCCACACCGCGCCAGGCGGCGCTGCAATCAACGCGTTCGCGCCAACCTCAAAGCCCCGATCGTCCGCGCTGTGCACCTCACCCGACGCGGCGGGAGCGAACAGCGCCAGCCCGGCGACGGAGAGCGACGCGAGGATGCGGCGCACCGTTTCAGTCCTTGAGGATCTTCTCGATCGCCGCGGTCACGTGGTCGATGTCGGCCATGCCGTTGACCCGGCTGACGATTCCGCGCTCTTCATAGATCGGCAGGATCGGCGCGGTCTTGGCACGGTATTCGGCCATGCGGGTCCGCACCGTTTCCTCGTTGTCGTCGGGGCGGCGCTTGAACTCGGTCGAGCCGCATTTGTCGCAGACACCCGGAATGCGCGGCTGTTCGAACTTGTCGTGATAGCCCTTGCCGCAATTGGCGCAGGTGTAGCGCCCGCAGATCCGCTCAACCAGTGCATCCTCGTCGACGTCGAGCTCGATCACGTGATCAAGCGTGCGACCGCGCGCACCAAGGATCGCGTCGAGCGATGCGGCCTGGGCGGCGGTACGGGGGTAGCCGTCGAAGATTGCGCCGGTGCCCGGCCCCATTGCGTCGAGTTCCTCGCCGATCAACGCCGAGACGATCTCGTCCGAAACCAGTTCGCCGCGCTCCATCACAGCCTTGGCCTGCAGACCAACCGGTGTTCCCGCCTTGACCGCGGCGCGCAGCATATCGCCGGTGGAAAGCTGGCGCATACCATGAGCCTCGACCAGGCGCTGCGCCTGGGTGCCCTTGCCCGCGCCCGGAGGGCCCAAAAGGATGATGTTCACGTCGCGCGCTCCCCCTGGAGGACGAGGCGGCTGCGGTCCCTAGCGCAGCCGACCCTTGAGTTTGGCCTTCTTGATCAGATCGCCG
>JAFEEP010000652.1 GCA_018241045.1 Pseudomonadota bacterium
CGCCTATGCTCACCCCGTCGTGGCGGGGGGCGTGGCTCTGGCGCTGCTCGCGCTGTCGGTGCTGCTGCTGGTCATGGCCTGGCGGGTACTCAGGCGGATATTCCTCAAGGTCCAGCCTGAGCCCGCCGCGCCGGTAACGATCGAAGGCTAGGCCACCACCTTCAGCGCCGGCTTGTCGAAGCGGGTGATCCACTCCTCCAGGATCGGGGCGATCTTGTCGCGCCAGCGGCTGCCGTTGAAGATGCCGTAGTGCCCGACCTCGGGGGCGAGGAGGTATTGCTTCTTCGTTTCGGCGAGGCCGGTCGCCAGATGCAGCGCCGCCTTGGTCTGGCCGATTCCGGAAATATCGTCGCGTTCACCCTCGATCGCGAGGATCGCGGTGTCCTTGATCTTGCTTAGGTCGACCACCTTGCCGCGGTGGACGAACTCGCCGTTGGGCAGCGAGTGCTTCTGGAACACCTCCTCGACCGTCTGGAGGTAATAGGCGGCGTTGAGGTCGCAGACCGCGCGGTATTCCTCGTAGAAGTCCTTGGTCTGCTCGGCGCTGTCGCCGTCGCCTTCGACCAGGTGTTTGAACATATGATAGTGGCTCAGCATATGGTTGCCCAGGTTCATCGACATGAATCCGGCAAGCTGCATGAAGCCGGGGTAGACCCGCCGCCCGGCTCCCGGATACTGCAGAGGCACCGTGGCGATGACATTGTGGCGGAACCATTCGATCGGCCGCTGCATCGCCAGATCGTTGACCGATGTCGGCGCTTCGCGGGTGTCGATCGGGCCGCCCATCATGGTCAGGGTCAGCGGACGGCAAGGATGCTTGGCGTCGGCCATGATCGCGGTCGCGGCGAAGGTCGGGACCGAGGGCTGACACACCGCCAGGGCGTGGGCACCGGGGCCGATGTGTTCAAAGAATGCGATGAGGTAGTCGATGTAGTCGTCAAGGTCGAACTCGCCCGCGCTCAGCGGGACCATCCGGGCGTCGGCCCAGTCGGTGATATAGACCTCGCACCGCTCGATCATCCGGGCCACGGTGCCGCGCAGCAGCGTGGCGAAGTGCCCGCTCATCGGCGCGACGATCAGCAGCCGCGGGGCATTGGCGGGCAGGCCGGGGTGCGTGAAACGCAGCAGGTTGCCGAAGGGCTTGTGGACCACGATCGACTCGGTCACCGGATAGACCGTGCCGTCGACCTCGACCGTCTCGATATCGAAGGCCGGCTTGCCATAAGGCGCGGAAGCGTGGGCAAAAACCTCGAGCGCCGAGGCCATGACCGGGCCAAACCCGCTGTAGCCGAACGGCAGCGCCGGGTTGTTGAGCATTCCGGCCCCGACCGAGGCCCAGGTGCTGGCGGCGTTGAGCCACGAGCGGTTCAGTTCGTAAGCGGTATAGAGCACGATTGTTGCGTTCCCCTGCCTGTGCGCCTGTTCGGCTGCTTGACGGTCATGGTGACTGCAATCGGTTCGTTGTGCAATGCAGTATTTGCTTTTGCGCCGCACAATGGGTCGAAAGTGGCATAATTGTAACTTACGCCGCCCTTATGCTGTGCTAGGGCGCGGCCCATGAATTCCGAACCCAGCCCCGTCGTCGCCGGGGACCAGCCAGAAGCTCCCGCCAAGCCCGCCCGCAGCCTCGGCCCGCTGCGGATGATCTGGCGCGAAACTGCCCGATATCCGCGCCAGGTGCTGTTCGCCGGGCTCGCCCTGATGGTCACCGCGACGGCAACGATCGCGATTCCGGCGGGCTTCCGCCTGATCATCGACCGCGGCTTCGCCCAGGGCGGTGATATCGACGCGATCGGGCGCTGGTTCCGCTATCTGCTGATGCTGGTGGTGGTGCTGGGGATCGGCACGGCGACGCGGTTCTATTTCGTCTCGTGGCTGGGCGAGCGCGTGGTTGCCGACATCCGCCTCAAGGTTCAGGCCAACCTGCTACGACTTTCGCCCTCGTTCTTCGAGGCCAACAGCCCGAGCGAGATTTCCTCGCGGATGACCGCCGATACCGCGCTGATCGAACAGGTGGTGGGAACCACGGTCTCGGTCGCCCTGCGCAACCTGATCATGGGCGTGCTGGGGATCGGCTATCTGTTCTTTCTCGCTCCGAAGCTGGCCGGTGGGCTGCTCATCGGCATCCCGGCGGTAATCCTGCCGATCGTCTATTTCGGGCGCCGGGTCCGCTCGGTCTCACGCTCCAGCCAGGACCGGGTGGCGGACATTGGCACGATCGTTGCCGAAACGCTGGGCGGGATGCGCGTGGTCCAGGCGTTCAACCAGGAAAATCGCGAACTTGATCGCTTCGCTGGCGCTGTCGAACGCACCTTCGAGACCGCGCGCAAGCGCATTCGCCTGCGCGCGGTGATGACCGCGGTGGCGATAACCGCGATCTTCGGGTCGATCGTCATGTTGGTCTGGGATGGCGCGCTGGGCGTGGCCCACGGCACGGTCAGCGGGGGAACGATCTTCGCCTTCGTGATCACCGCCGGGATCGTCGCCGGGGCCTTTGGTGCCTTGACCGAGGTCTATGGCGATCTGCTGCGTGGGGCGGGGGCGGCGGGGCGCCTCAACGAACTTCTCAACGAACGGCCGACCATCGCCGCGCCCGAACGCCCGCTCGCCCTGCCGGTGCCGCCGCGTGGCAAGCTGGCCTTCGAACACGTCTCGTTCCGCTATCCCACCCGGCTCGACAGCGCGGCGCTGGCCGATTTCTCTCTGACGGTCGAACCGGGCGAGACCGTGGCAATCGTCGGCCCCTCGGGTGCGGGCAAGTCGACGCTGTTCCAGCTCGCCGAGCGGTTCTACGATCCGCAGGTCGGGACGATCAAGCTGGACGGGGTGCCGCTGACCGCGGTCGATCCGGCGGAGATCCGCCGCCGCATGGCGCTGGTCCCGCAAGAAGCGGTGCTGTTCGCGGCCTCGGCGCGGGACAACCTGCGGTACGGCAACTGGACCGCCAGCGAGGATGAAATCTGGGAGGCTGCGCGGGCCGCCAACGCCGAAACATTTCTGCGCGACCTGCCCGAAGGGCTCGACACCTTCCTTGGCGAAGGCGGCGCGCGGCTTTCGGGCGGGCAACGCCAGCGCATGGCGATCGCCCGCGCGGTGCTGCGCCAGGCCCCGATCCTGCTGCTCGACGAGGCGACCAGCGCGCTCGACGCCGAGAGCGAGCGGCTGGTGCAGGACGCGCTCGACCGGCTGATGGCCGATCGCACCACATTGGTCATTGCTCACCGCCTTGCCACGGTCCGCAAGGCCGATCGCATCGTGGTGATGGATCAGGGCCGGATCGTCGAGACCGGCACCCATGAAACGCTGAGCAAGGCGGGCGGGCTCTATGCCCGGCTCGCCGCGCTGCAGTTCGACGACACCGCATTCGCAACGGCGCAGAAGGCAGGATAAATGAACCTTATCATCACCGCGATCCTGCTCGGCATCGTCGAGGGGTTGACCGAGTTCCTGCCGGTGTCCTCGACCGGGCACCTGATCCTCGCCTCGGAGATCTTCGGCTACGATGCCCAGACCTGGGCGGTGTTTAACGTCGTGATCCAGCTCGGCGCGATCCTGGCGGTGGTGGTGTTCTACTGGCGCACCTTTTGGGCCGTCGCCATGGGCCTGTTGCGGCTGGAGCCAACAGCGATCCGCTTCGTGGTCAACCTGCTGGTCGCCTTCATGCCGGCGGTGGTGCTGGGGCTGCTGTTCAAGGACCAGATCCACGTGCTGCTGGGTAGTCCCCGGGTGGTGGCCTGGGCGCTGATCGCGGGCGGCATCGCGATCCTGGTGATCGAACGGGTGGCCAAGCCGGGGGCCTATGTCGGCCTGGGCCAGTTGCCGCTGCGCCAGGCCTTCGGCGTGGGCGTGATCCAGTGCCTGGCGATGATCCCCGGCGTCAGCCGCTCCGGCGCAACGATCATGGGCGCATTGGCGATGGGGATCGATCGGCGCACCGCGGCGGAGTTCAGCTTCTTCCTGGCGATCCCGACCATGCTGGGGGCGACAACGCTGGAATTGTGGGACAACCGCGCCGAACTGATCGCCGGATCGGGCCCGGTTGGCTGGACCCACATCGCGATCGGCTTTGTCGTGGCCTTCGTGGTCGCGCTGGCAGTGATCAAGGGCTTCGTTTCCTATGTCAGCCGGTCCGGCTTTGCGCCCTTCGCCTGGTATCGCATCGTGGTTGGCGCGCTGGCGATCTATCTCCTCGGGCGATAGGCGCTCCGCATCGCTTGAAGCTGCGCGCGACTTGATGCACCTTGCCCGCCGGAGAGATAGCGGGAGGGGGCAGGATGGACAGCGTCGATCAGGTACGGATCGGATCGTCATCGGTCGCGCGCGACCTGACCTTGGCCGATTTGCGCGCCGCGCTGGCGGCGGGTTGGGGCGACTTTCGCGCCCATCCGTGGTTCGGGCTGTTCTTCGCTGGAATCTACGTCGTTGCCGGGCTGGTGCTCTACTTCACCCTGTTCCAGCGCGGGCAGATCGCCTGGCTGGTCCCCGCCGCGGCCGGATTCCCCTTGCTCGCCCCGTTCATTGCCGTCGGCCTCTATGAGGTGAGCCGTCGACGTGAGGCTGGGCTACCGTCAAGCTGGGGGGCGATCCTGGGCGCGCTGCGCGGGCGCGGGGACGATCAACTGCTGATGATGGGCGGGTTCGTCTTCCTTGGCTTCACCTTCTGGATCGGCGTCGCCCACGGTATCTTCGCAATCTTCCTGTCCGAGGCGGGCACGGGGATCGGTTCGATCGATTTCCTGTTCAGCGGCGCGGGCATGGCCATGCTGCTGGTTGGCGGCGTGGCCGGGGCGCTGATGGCCCTGCTGTTCTACGCAATCACCGTGATGAGCCTGCCGATGATGGTGGACCGCGAGGTCGATTTCCTCACCGCGATCTTCATGTCGGTCACGGCGGTGCGCGCCAATCCGGTCGTGCTGATCGCCTGGGCCGTGTTCATGGCAGTCAGCCTGTTCGCGGCGATGCTGCCCTATTTCCTCGGGCTGCTGGTGGTGCTGCCGGTGCTGGCCCACGCCACCTGGCACCTCTATCGCCGCACGGTGCGCGCGGACGCCTAAACAGCCCGCGCCCCGCTGCCCCGCCCGCCGCGCAGGAAATATTCAAGGGTGCCGCGGTGCAGCACGTCGTCGATGTCGATCACCGCGGTGTTGGCATAGGTGAAGCCGGGGGCAAGGCTGCGATAGAGCCGGTCGAAATCACGTTCGACCGTCTGGTGATAGAGGTCCTTGAAGCTCTCGATCACGAAATAGGTCGGTTGCAGATCGTCGATCACATAGTCGGTGCGCATCACCCGATCGACGTTGAGCATGATCCGGTTGGGGCTTTGCGCATCGAGGCAGAACACCGCCTCGGCCGGGCCGGAGAGGATCCCCGCGCCATAGGCCCGCAGGTCGCTGCCCTCGAGGATCAGGCCGAATTCGACCGTGTACCAATAAAGCGAGCCCAGCGCCTTGAGCCGGTTATAACGCATCGCCTTCCACCCGGCACGGCCATATTCCTGCATATAGTCGGCATAGGTCGGATCGGCGAGCATCGGCACGTGGCCGAACACGTCGTGGAACACGTCGGGTTCCTGGATGTAGTCGAAGGTTTCGCGGGTGCGGATGAAGTTGCCGGCAGGGAAACGCCGGTTGGCCAGGTGCCAGAAGAACACGTGGTCGGGGATCAGCATCGGCACGGGGACAACGCTCCACCCCGTCAGCGCACCCAGTTCCTCGCTCAGTCGGGCGAACTCGGGCACCCCGCCGCGCCCCAGGCCCAGCTTCTGCGTCCCGGCCATGAAGGCGCTCGCGGCGCGGCCGGGCAGCAGATCCATCTGCCGGGCATAGAGATCGTTCCAGATACGGTCGTCCTCGCTCGAATAGACGCGCTGGTGCGGCTCGATCCAGTCATCGCCGACACTGTCAGGGCGGCGCAGCGGCGCGGTGAATACCCCCGGATCGGCACCGGGCAAGCGTGTGAAGTCGGGCGAGGTGAGCGCTGCGGTGTCTGACATGGTTACACTTGTAACTTGTTCAAAGCGGGACAGCAACGCTCTTTGCGCCCGGTTGCATCACGCCCTGCCCGCGCGCAAACTGCGGCGCGAAGGGATCGGCCACGATGAAGCGCCTGAAACGCAAGAAGTTCGCCAAGCTTTACGAACCGCTTGAGGAGGAACTGGTCGCCATGGCGCGCTGGGCAGCCAAGACGGGCGCGCGAATCCTCGTCCTGTTCGAAGGGCGCGACACGGCGGGCAAGGGCGGGGCTATCCGGGCCGTGGCCAATCCACTCAATCCGCGCCAATGCCGCACCGTCGCGCTGCCCCAGCCAAGCGACCGCGAAAGGACCCAGTGGTACTTTCAGCGCTATGTCGAACACCTGCCCGCCGCTGGGGAGATCGTGCTGTTCGACCGTTCATGGTACAACCGCGCCGGGGTCGAAAGGGTCATGGGTTTTGCCACTGCCGAACAGGTCGAGGCTTTCCTCGATCAGGTTCCCCGGTTCGAGGACCTGCTGGTCGACGATGGCATCCTGTTGTTCAAATACTGGCTGACCACCGATCAGAAACAGCAGGAAAACGCCTTGCCGAGCGGCTGGGCGATCCGCTCAAGCGCTGGAAGCTCTCATCGGTCGATCTGGCCGCGCGCGACAAGTACGATGCTTATACCACGGCGCGCGAGGCGATGCTGCGGGCGACTCACACCGCTCGCGCGCCGTGGACTCTGGTCAACTTCAACGACCAGCATCGCGGTCGTCTCACCCTGATTCGCGATCTGCTTGACCGGCTGCCCGACACCGCGGTGCCGCCTGACGGCATCGAACTGGCGCCGCTCGACCATGAACCGACGAGCGAAAGCTATGCCGTGCTCGATCCGATCGCGCCCTATCATCCCGAATGAGCCGCGCTATCCCTTGACTTTGCCGCCCTGCTGACGCATTGGCGCGGCCTTCCGGGGCGGCGCACGCGCGCCGCTCCCGCAGTTTCATGGGGCTTCGCGCCCGAATCGAGAGTTCAGGACACACGCCATGGCGAAGCCCGCAACCGTCAAGATCCGGCTGGTTTCCACCGCCGACACCGGTTTCTTCTATGTCACCAAGAAGAACCCGCGCAACACGACCGAGAAGATGACCTTCCGCAAGTACGACCCGGTCGTGCGTAAGCACGTCGAGTTCAAGGAAGCCAAGATCAAGTAAGGAACCGGAAGGTTCATTCAGAGTTCAAGCCAGGTTCCTTAACGAGAATGGCATGAACTGCTTGATCAAGATCTCCCGCTCAATCGCAGGTGCCGCCGCTTCGGCGGCGCTTGTCGTTTCCGCCACCGCGCCCGTCGCCGTCTCGGCCCAGGCCCCCGCGCCCGTCGGTGACCTAGCCCAGGCCGTCAGCGCGTTGCGCGCGATCTCGACGCTGCGCGCCGACTTCGTCCAGTCCGACCGCAACGGCAAGCGCATCGGCGGGGTGCTGACCCTGAAGCGCCCGGGCAAGATCCGCTTCCAGTATGAAAAGGGCGTGCCGATCCTGATCGTCTCGGATGGCTCGGCGCTGACCTTCGTCGACTATTCGGTGCGCCAGGTGCAACGCTGGCCGATCAAGAACAGCCCGCTGGGCGCGCTGCTCGATCCCAACCGCGACGTGATGAAATACGGGCGGCTTGTGCCGGTCGAAAACCGCAACATCGTCGGGGTCGAGGTGCGTGACAAGGCCCATCCCGAATATGGGGTGATCACCCTGCTGTTCGTGCGCAAGGCATCGGCGCCGGGCGGACTCGAGCTGTCGAGCTGGGCCTCGCTCGACTCGCAGAACAACCGCACCGTGATCAGCCTGTCGAACCAGCAATACGGCATGGCCGTTCCCGATAACACGTTCAGGTTCAACGACCCGCGCACACCCGCTCGTCGATGAAGGCGAACGGCCTGTCGTGGGCTGTGCCGCCATTGCGACAAACTGCGACAATTCGCCGGCGATTGTTCATGGGCCAGCAAGCCAAATTGGCCTAAAACTGTTCTCGACGGCGCGGCCTGAGGCGGGTTTCCCCCCTGTTGCCCGCACCTCCAGTGGGGCCGCACCGTCAAGCGTGACGAACGCACAAAGGAACCCTCGGTCCAATGCCCCCGGACCGAGGGTTTTCTTTTGTATCGATCTGGATTGCTTGAACCCGGACTGCGAACGGCATCGGAATGCGCTTCCGGTGCTCACGACCATGAAGGCCGCTGCGCTCCGGTTCTCTTCCGACACCATTCTCGCTCCGGCTTGAAGCAATCCAGACCGATACAACCTCGCGTCCTCTTGCCGCCTTTGGACGAGGCACCTAAAGCCCCCACATGGTTTCGATCGCTACCTGGAACATCAATTCCGTCCGTCTGCGCGCCGATCAAGTGGCGCGTTTCCTTGAGCAGGAAGCGCCTGACGTGCTCTGCCTGCAGGAGATCAAGACCGAGGAGAAGCATTTCCCGCACGAAGTGTTCGACAAGCTGGGCTACACGCATCGCGCGGTCCATGGACAGAAGGGCTATCACGGGGTCGCGACGCTGAGCCGAATCCCGATCCGCGAGGTGGCGCGCAACGACTGGCAGGCCAATGGCGAGGCGCGCCATGTCGGGGTCGAACTGCTCGGCCCGGGGCAGGGCATGGTGCTGGAGAACGTCTATATCCCCGCGGGCGGCGATGTCCCCGACCGGGATCAGAACCCCAAGTTCGGCCAGAAGCTCGACTTTCTGGAGCGCATGACCCGCTGGGCTGAAACGCTTGACCGCCCCACGCTGATCGTCGGCGATTTCAATATCGCCCCGCTCGAAAGCGACGTTTACGATCACAAGGCGCTGGTCAAAGTGGTCAGCCATACGCCGATCGAGATCGCCGCGCTGGACCGCTTCCGCGATGCGTATGGCTGGGTCGACCTTGGCCGTAAGCACATTCCTGCGCCGGAGCGTAACTGGACCTGGTGGTCCTATCGCACCTATTGGCAGGACAAGGATCGTGGGCGGCGGCTCGACCATATGTGGGCCTCTCCCGATCTCGCCGCGCAGTCGCGCAGCCACCGCTTCGTCGAGGAAACCCGCAAGTGGGAGCAGCCCTCCGATCACATCCCGCTGGTCACGGAGTTCGATCTTTGACCACGTCCCGGCGCAGCGTGGCCCTGGCCATCGACGCGCTGCGCCACGGTTGGGCGATCCGGCTCGACGATCGTATCACCCTGCTGCCCGCCGAAACCGGCTTCGCACCGGACGCGCGCAGCCGCACCATGCTGATCAGCGCAGCGCGCGCCGCGACGCTCAAGCTCGCCAATCAGCGTGAAGCCGCAGAGCCTGACGCTCCGGTGCTGATCCGCGGCGCCGAGCCGTTCGACCTTGCTGCCGCGCGGGTGCTTTCGGACCCTTCGCTTGATCTCGACTATCCATTCAAGGGCCCGTTCCTCGCCGAACACATCCAGCATCCCGCCAGTGCCGCCGTAGCGATGGAACTGGCGCGGCTGGCAGGGATCCTGCCCGCGTTCCTGGTCGATCCCGAACGCGGTGGAGAGGCGCAGGCGGTTGCCACGGCCGATCTCGCTGCGTGGAAGGACACTGTGGCACTCGCCATCGCCACCCGCGCGCGCCTGCCCGTCGCAGCCGCCGAGGACGCGGAGATCATCGCCTTCCGCTCGGCTGACGATCTGCGCGAACACGTCGCGCTGGTAATCGGCGAGCAGACCGGCGATCGCCCGCCGCTTGTGCGGCTTCATTCGGAATGTCTGACCGGCGACATCCTCGGCAGCCTCAAGTGCGATTGCGGCCCGCAGCTCGACGCCGCGCTGGAGGCCATGGCCAAGGAAGCGCGCGGCGGCGGCTGGGGCGTGCTGCTCTACCTGCGCCAGGAAGGGCGCGGGATCGGGCTGATCAACAAGCTGCGCGCCTATCAGTTGCAGGATCAGGGCTTCGATACGGTCGACGCCAACAACCGGCTCGGCCTGCCGACTGAGGCGCGCGATTTTCCCGTTGCGGCGCGGATGCTGAAACTGCTCGGTGTGGGGGCGATCCGGCTGATGACCAACAATCCGGCCAAGGTCGACGCCCTGCGCGAAGCCGGAGTCGAGGTCGCCGAGCGGGTGCCCCACCAGTTGCCGCCCAACCCGCACAACGCGCGCTATCTGGCGACCAAGCGCGATCGGACCGGGCATTTGCTATAGGTCCTCCCCGGTGAGGGGAGCGAGATTTCAGCGCTTTTCGTAACGAGCCAGTCGCGGGCTCAGCCTGTTTGCGCCGATCCTCGCGACCTCGCCGGACCAGTCGGCCACGAACACGCTGGGCCATGTGACGCTCGGCGCGAAGCGCGCGTCGTTGCCTTCGACGATCAGGCCGGAGCTATCATGCTGGCGACCCTCGGCCGCGACGGCGATGAAGGCCGAATGGTTTTCCTTGTCGGTCCCCTGCACGAACCAGTTGTTGGCGACGCGCCCGCTGGCGCCGCCGGGCAGGTCGATCATGTAGTTGGTCGCCTTGCCCGTACTGTCGTCGAAGCTGCAGCCCAGCACCGTGATCTTCGCCGCGCGTGATTTGAGGTAGTGCCCGCCGCGCCCGGCCTCGAACCGGCTGCGGGTGACGCTGACCGTGCCGTAATCGCCCGCATAGATCGAATGGGCGCAGCCGCCTGGCCCCTCGCAGGTGCCAAGCCGGGTGAAGGTCGACTTGTCGATGCTGAGCGTGGCGTCGCCGTCCCCGCCGGTCAGGATGCCCTGCTGGCTGTCACGGAACCACGATTGACTGACCGTGATGTTGCCCTTTTCAGCGCGGATCCCCGCGCCGTTGTAGTCCGAGACTTTCATGTTGGCGAAGACCAGTCCCTCGACCCGCGCCGATCGCCCGCGCAGCACCAGCGCGGCCTTGCCCTCGCAGGTGCTGCCATCGAACAGCGCCTGGCCGTTGACTGCGGCGACGAAGGCCACATCGCCGTCCTTCTGCACCGCGCAATCGGTGTGCCGTCCGCTCGAAACACGGATC
>JAFEEP010000653.1 GCA_018241045.1 Pseudomonadota bacterium
GATTATTTCTACTTCTCGATCACCAGCTTCACGACGCTGGGCATTGGCGACCTGTTCCCGCATGGTGCCTATCGCATCGTGGTCGGTTTTGAATCCCTGACGGGCTTTGGACTGATTGGCTGGTCGGTGTCTTTCACCTATCTTGTCATGCAGGAATTCTGGACCCAGCATGGACCCAGGCCAAAGCGCAAAATTGGCCGTGATGAGCGATGAACGCGCGGCTCACTCAGATCTCCAAGGAGTGACAGCATGCCTAACATCAATCTAGAAGCTGTCTTGCTGGAAGCGCTGGACGACGAGCGCAAGGCTGAGGCGACTTATGGTGCCGTCATCGAGAAATCTGGCAAGGTCAGGCCCTTCATCAACATTATCGAGGCCGAACGACGCCATTCCGCAGCGATTGAGCGGCAGATGATACGCCTGGGCTTCGCGATCCCGGCCAATCAATGGCAAGGCAAGGGCATGGCCCCGGCTACGCTGGCCGAGGCTTGCAGTATGGCCATCACGGCTGAGGTCGAGAACATAGCCCTTTACGATCGGCTGCTGCCCGCCATCGCTGACGAATCCGTCCGGCATGTCCTTCAGAACCTGCAGGATGCATCGCGAGATAATCACTTACCGGCGTTTCGACGCTGCCTTGAACGTGAGAACGGCGGGGACGGAAGTGGCGGCGCCAGAGATGGACAGGCAAGTCAGGGGCGACATGGTCGGGGTCGGGGCCCTCGCGGCGGATGCTCGATCTGATCATGGGGCAGCATCGCCTCCCGAGCTGGAGCAAGATGCGGCCTCTGCAGTAGGCCCATCGGGAAGGCTTTGACGCGGTGCTGGTCGCCAGACCGCAATGTCCCGGCTCTTGCGTAAAGAGGCTACGGTTACGGCCGTTCCAGCGCCCGGATCGCAATGTCGAGCTGAACGCGGTTAATCTCGCCCGTGTGGACCTGGCGGACCGTGCCATCGCTGGCAATGAACAGGGTCGTCGGCAGTGCTCCGGCGCCGATCATCTCGTTCAGCAGCCCTGACGGATCGCTGGCGACATGGGCGGGATCTAGCCCTTGAGCGCGCAGGAAAGCCGTGATCTGGGCGGACGCTTCGCCCTGGTTCACCAGCAGGATTTCGGCCCGGCGCTCCGTTGCAGCCGCCTGCGTCAGCATCGGCATTTCGCGGCGGCATGGCGGGCACCAGGTGGCCCAGAGGTTGAGCACGATGGGCCGCCCCCGCAGGTCCCCGATCCGCCAGGGCGGCAAAGGGGCGGTTTCCGCAGCGACCCGTTCCAGCGTCAGGGTCTGTGGCAGGCGGAGCGACGACTTGCTCTCTCCAGCAGCCAGGAAGCCGGCCCAGGCCAGCGTCAGGCCGGCCAGTACACCCAGCCCGGCCAGTACCGGTTTACGGCGGCGCAAGGTCACGATCAGCACCAGTCCGGCGGCCGCCACGCCTGCATGCCAGTTCCATCCGCCCAGCCATGCCTGCAGGGCCGCGACCGGCTCAAGCGCATAGCTTTCGCGGTATTGCCAGACATGGCCAGCCCGTGCGGCGACGAGGCCCGCCAGCAAGGCCAGGCCTGCCGGCTGCCAGGCCGCCACCCGATACCGGCGCACAATCCAGTCTAGTGCTGTCAGGAAAGTGAGCATCAGGCTAACCGCCACGAGGCGGTCCAGCGCCAATGCCAGCGGGCCAATCTGGATGATGTCGTTCGGGTTCAAGGTGCCTTGCCGATCATGACCGATATCAATGACGTTGTGATTGCCGCGTCTAGCAGGAAAGCTTCCGCGATAGTCCAGGGCGGGAACATTGCCATGAATGCAACATTTATTTAAAACGATCAAATCGGGGCCGGTCAGGAGGGGCATATGGACGATAGTGACGGCAAGGCTTGTGACGCGCCGGTGCGCATTGGCGAAGCTGCGCCGGATTTTATCGCCCGTTCGACCGAAGGCATGGTTCGCTTGTCCGACTATCGTGGCCGCTGGCTGGTGTTCTTCTCGCACCCCGGCGACTTTACCCCCGTCTGCACCAGTGAATTCGTGGCCTTTGCCCGCGCCTTCGACCGCTTCGAGGCCTTGGGGTGCAGCCTGCTTGGCCATTCGGTCGACAGCCTGTTTTCCCACCTCGCCTGGATCCGGGCGTTACATGATGACCTGGGAGTGACCGTGCCCTTTCCCATCGTCGAAGATCCCAACCTCGAGATCGCACGCGCTTTCGGTATGGTCTCTGCAGAAGCCAACAATGCAGCATCGGTGCGGGCCGCCTATTTCATCGATCCGCAGGGCATTGTACGGGCGATGAACTGGTATCCGCTCGCCGTCGGGCGGTCGGTTGACGAGATACTGCGGATCGTGACCGCGCTCCAACGCACGGCAGACGGACAATGCCTGACCCCCGAGGGTTGGCAGCCGGGCGATCCGCTGCTGGCGCAACCGGGCTTTAGCAAGCATGAGGCGCTCGCCGCCGAAAAGGCCACGGAATGGTTCTATCGTCCGGTTACGGACCACCAGCCATGATGGCAGTTCAGGCTTTGTCCAGCACCGAGGAGCAGGCCGAACTGCTGCGGGTGCTCGGCCACCCGATGCGCCTTGCCGTCCTCAAGGAGTTGACCGGAGGCGAGCGCGCGGTGGGCGACATTGCCGAGCGCACGGGGTTGGGCCTGTCCGTGCTCAGTCAGCAGCTGGCAATCCTGCGCAAGGCGGCGCTGGTTTCCTCGCGGCGCGAGGCCAAGCAGGTGTTCTACACGATTGATGCCGACCAGATGAAAGTGGCCCGGGCCGTTCTCGATGCCCTGGTTCCGGAGGACGGAACCCGCGGTGCCTCGGAGAGCACGCGTCCTGCTGAACCGCCCCGTCCCGATGTGCGGCTTGGCGCGGCCATGTTTGCGCAAGTCAGCCGCGTAACGCGCTGATAGGAACCAGCGTGACCACCTGACGAGCGAGCAGGTGCAGGCCGCTGCGGTGGCTGACCAGCACCAGCCCGGTTCCGGTCTTGTCCAGCCATGCCGACAGGCGCTGGCACAGCGCAAGTTCCGTTTCCGGGTCCAGCCCTTCACTCGGTTCATCGAGGACCAACCAGGGTTTGGCTGCCAGCAGCGCACGGGCCAGCGCTAGCCGCTTGCGCTGCCCGCCCGACAGGCGCGCGCCATTGTCACCGAGCCACTCGCCGAGGCCCTGAGGAAGGCTGCGGACGGTTTCAGCGAGGCAAGCGGTTTCCAGTGCGGCCCACATTTCTGGCTCGGTAATGCCCGGACGGGCCAGACGCAGATTATCCGCAACGGTGCCGGCAATCATCCCTGCATCCTGCGGGGCATAGGCAAACAGTGGACGTAAACCCGCCAGCCCCAGAGCGCGAACATCCTGTCCGTCCACGGCCAAACCTTCCGGCGCATCGCTGCGCAAGCCGATAAGCGTGCCCAGCAGGCGCGACTTGCCTGAGCCTGAAGGCCCGGCGATCAACAGGCGTCCGCCCGGGGGCACGGCATGGAACTGACCATCGATGGTGACAGCAATGCCCCCGCCGACGAAGGGCAAAGCCGCATCGGTCTGGCGGGCGGGCAACATGGCGATGCTTTCCAGACGGGTGATGGCATCGTGCACCCGCAGGCGTTCCATGTCCGTCCGGGCCAGCGTCGACCAGTTTTCCGTCGTGGCCGCTGCGGCAAGGGCCGCCAGGGCCACCAGCGCCGCGCCGCCATCGGCCAGCGCCAGCACGCCCGCCACGGTCAAGGCTGCCAGCACCAATTGCACCCCCTGGAGCATCACTTCGCCCCGGGCCAGCGCGCCGCGCGCCGTGTCGAGCGCACGAGTGTGCGGTTCGAGTGCGACGATGACCTGCGTGCCCAGCCCATAGACCGCGATCTCGCCGGAACAGGCAGCATAGCTCGCATAGTCAGCCTTGAGACGATTGAGCGCTGCGGCATGCTCCTGTCGGGGCTGGGCCAGCAGGCGCGCTGTCAGCATCCGCGAGGATAGCCGCATGGTCGCAAGCCCCGCCAGCAGCGTCAGCGCCGCTGGCCAGCCCGCCAGACTCGCCGCGATCAGGCCTGCTACTGCCCCAGCCAAGGCGCCCGGAACCGTGACCTTGCGAACCACGCTGTCCTCCAGCGCATCGACATCGGAGCCAAGCCGGGCCGCCATGTCGCCGCTTGACCGGGCCAGAGAAAGTGACGGATCGCTTGCCGCCAGCCGGGCAAACAGGGCAGGGCGCAAATCCGCCAGGGCAAACAGCGCGGCCCGGTGGCCGAACAGGCGCTCGCCATAGCGGCTGAGCGTGCGGGCGATCGCAAGCCCCCGGATCCCAGCGCTTGGCAGCAGGTAGTTGAAGGCGCGCACACTGGCCACGCCGCCCGCGCCGGCAAGGGCGGCGCCGGTCAGGAACCAGCCAGACAGCGCCAGCAACGCCACGCCCGCCAGGGCCGCGACCATGGCCAGGCCGATGGCAATGGCCGTGCTGCGGCGTTGCCGCCGGGTTGCATCGCGTAGGAGGCGCTCGATCATGGCATCACCATGCGGCTTTTTGCGCAGGCGATCAGCGCCGGATCGTGCGTGGCAGCGATCACCAGACGGGTGCGGGCGGTGTCTTGCAGCAAGGCAATCACCTTGGCTGCGGTTTCGGGATCAAGATCGGCGGTCGGCTCGTCAAGCAGCAGCAGTGGCCGCCCGCTGGCAATTGCGCGCACCAGCCCGATCCGCCGCCGTTCGCCGCCGGACAGGCCGGACCCCCGCGGATCGATCGTCAGGTCTTCGCCCCGCGCGGCAATCAGGGCAGTCAGGCCGCTCGCATCGGTTAGCCGGGCGAGTTCCTGCGGTCCAAGGTAGTTGCCGCCAAGCCGAAGGTTGTCCGCCAATGTGCCGGGCAGCAGCAGGGGGCGCTGCCCGGCCCAGCCTGTCAGGGCCGGCAACGCGCTCGCGGCGACTGGCGTGTCATCAAGGATGATCCGGCCCGCCGATACCGGCGCCAGGGCGATCAGGGCATGGAGCAGCGAGGATTTTCCGGCGCCGGTCGGTCCGGCCACCACGTGCAGGCCGGGGCCCTGCCAGCACGCGCTCACCGGACCAATACAGTTGTCATCAGCATAGCGGATCGTCAGACCTTCGGCGCGGAGCTGGCAGACGCGATTGCGCGGGACGGCTCTGGCTTGCACCGCCAGTAAGCGGGCCTGGTCCAGCGCGTTGGCCACGCTGCGTTCGGCAGCCTGGCCTTGCTGCTTGTCGTGGTAGGCCGCCGCGAGCCGCCGCATGCCGAGATAGAATTCCGGAGCCAACGCGAGGGCGAAGAAGGCCTCGCCAAGGCTCAGGTCTTCCGGAGCCGGGAACGGCAGCAGCCCCA
>JAFEEP010000654.1 GCA_018241045.1 Pseudomonadota bacterium
GGGCGCCTGGCGCGACAATGATCCCGCCGGGGCCGGCACCGATGCGCGCGCCGCCATCTCGCTCGCCTGGCAGGTGGGCAAGAACTGGCAGCTCGACGCGCAGCTCGACCTCGGTCTCAGCGCCGCCGCCCCGCGCCACGCGCTGATGGCGGGAATATCGCGCCGCTTCCGCTGAAACGAAACGCGCGCCGAGCGGGTTGACCGTCGGCGCGCGCTGGCGTTCGTTGCAGGGCGGGTCAGGCCGCGATCAGGCGTTTTTCCCCGGCGATGCGCAGCATGGCCTTCTGCAGCTTTTCGAAGGCGCGCACCTCGATCTGGCGGACGCGTTCGCGGCTGACGTTGTATTCCTGGCTCAGCTCCTCGAGCGTTTGCGGATCCTCGATCAGGCGGCGCTGGGTGAGGATGTGACGTTCGCGCTCATTGAGACTGTCCAGCGCCTCGACCAGCAGGGCGTGGCGGTTGCTCGCCTCCTGCGCGTCCTCCACGATCTGGTCCTGCAGCGGGCCGTTGTCTTCGAGCAGGTCCTGCCACTGGCCCTCGCCATCCTCGTTGAACGAGATGTTCAGCGAGGAATCGCCGCCCATCATCATCCGCCGGTTCATGTTGATCACTTCCTGCTCGGACACGCCGAGATCGGTGGCGATCTTCTTGACCTGGTCGGGGTGGAGGTCCGAATCCTCGTAGGCATCGAGGTTCTTTTTCATCCGCCGCAGGTTGAAGAACAGCTTCTTCTGCGCCGCGGTGGTGCCCATCTTGACCAGCGACCAGCTGCGCAGGATGAATTCCTGCATACTCGCCTTGATCCACCACATCGCATAGGTGGCGAGGCGGAAGCCGCGGTCGGGCTCGAACTTCTTGACGCCCTGCATCAGGCCGATGTTGCCTTCGGCAATCAGCTCGGACACCGGCAGGCCATAGCCGCGATAGCCCATGGCAATCTTCGCCACGAGCCGCAGGTGGCTGGTGACAAGCTGCTTGGCAGCTTCGGGGTCCTGGTGTTCGGCATAGCGCTTGGCGAGCATATATTCCTGCTCGGCCGTCAGCAGCGGAAATTTCTTGATTTCAGCCAGATAGCGGTTGAGCCCCTGCTCCCCGCTGAGGCTGGGCATTACCGCGCTGCCCGTGGCAGGCAGGTTGCTGTCGCGTTCGGACATGGTTTTCAATCGTCCTTTCTTCGTCGGCCTGCCCATGAAGGACCCTTTAGAGGCATCCCGCAGCGGTGGCCACATAGACTACACATCTACAACAATAGATCAGCTTGAACGCTTCAATTCGACCAACAGTTCCCTCATGTCGTCGGGCAACGCGCTTTCGAAGCGCAGCGCCTCTCCCGAGACCGGATGCACGAAGCCGAGCACGGCAGCGTGGAGCGCCTGGCGGGTGAAGGACAGGCTGGAAAGAATCGGGCGCAGTTTCGGGGAAATCCGGCCATAGGCAGGGTCCCCCAATAGGGCATGGCCGATTGATGCCATGTGAACGCGCACCTGATGGGTTCTCCCGGTCTCGAGCTGGCATTCGACCAGCGCGGCGTGATCGAGCCGTTCGAGGGTGCGGTAGTGAGTCGTCGCGTGCTTGCCCCGGCCATCCTCGACCAGCGCCATCTTCTTGCGGTTGGTCGATGAGCGGGCGATCGCCCCGCGCACGGTTCCGGCGGGCGGCAGCGGATGGCCGGAAACGACCGCCAGATAGGCCCGCTCGATCGAATGATCGGCGAATTGCCGGGCCAACCCTTCGTGCGCGGCATCGGTCTTCGCCGCGACCAGCAGGCCGGATGTGTCCTTGTCGATGCGGTGGACGATGCCAGGGCGGGCAACCCCGCCGATCCCTGAAAGCTGGCCGCGGCAATGGTGCAGCAGGGCGTTGACAAGCGTGCCGTCAAGATTGCCCGCGGCGGGGTGGACCACCAGCCCGGCGGGCTTGTCCACCACGATCAGATGCTCGTCCTCGAACACTACGGTCAGGGGGATGTCCTGCGCCGCGGCCTCGGCCGGGACGGCTTCGGGCACGGTGATGGCAAAGGGGGTGCCGGCGGCGGGCTTGAGGCTGGCCTGCGCGGCCGCCTTGCCGTCCAGCGTGACGCGGCCTTCGCTCATCAGCGCCTTGATCCGCTCGCGCGACAGGCCGCTCGCCTCGGCCAAGGCCTTGTCGAGTCGCGCGCCCTCTGCGCCGATCGTGCCTTCGATGATGCGTTCCCCCCGGATCATGTTAGGGACATGGGGATGGCGATCGAGGTGACAAGTGGCGCAACTGCCACACTGATCGAAGAAGCGACGCGGGCGTTCCCGCACGAATGTTGCGGGCTGCTGTTGGGGCAGGGCGTACGGATCGAGTGCGCGCTGCCCGCGGCCAATGTCCATCCCGATCCGCTCCGCCATTTCGAGATCGACCCCGCCGCGCTGATCGCCGCGTACCGCGCCGCGCGCGCTGGCGGACCGCAGGTGCTGGGCTACTACCACTCGCACCCCAATGGCCGGGCCGGGCCATCCGAAACCGATCGCCGGGCGGCGAGCGGCGATGGTCGCATTTGGGCAATTATCGCTGCTGGCGATGTGCTGTTCTGGCGCGACGGACCTGACGGCTTCGAGGCGCTTCCCTCCCGAGTCGCGGATCGCTAAGGGGGAGCGAAACAACCGGGAATTCCTGATGAGTGATGCCTCTGTCGACCTTGCCAGCCTGCTCTGTTCGCGTCTTTGCCATGATCTGCTGTCTCCCGTCGGGGCGATGACCAACGGGCTGGAACTCCTCGCCGAGGAGAAAGACCCTGAGATGCGCAAGCGCTGCATGGAGCTGCTTGAGCAATCGGCTCGGACCAGCGCCGACAAATTGAAGTTCTTCCGCCTTGCCTTCGGTGCGGCGGGCGGGTTTGGCGACATGGTCCCGGTCGAGGAACCGCGCGCGCTGATCGATGCGCTCGTGGGGGCTGGCGGGCGCACCACAGTCAACTGGTCGCTGGGCGCGGCCAGCCTGCCCAAACCTGCGGTCAAGATCCTGCTCAACCTTGCCCACATCGGGATCGAGGCGCTGGTTCGCGGCGGCACGCTGGACGTGGGGGCCGAGCAGCGCGGCGGGGCGAGCGAGATCGTGATCCGCGCCGCCGGGCCCAAGATCGCCTTCGATCCCACGGTCGGCCAGGCGCTCGACGGGACGCTGCCGGTGTCCCAGTTGTCGAGCCGCACCGCCCCGGCCTGGATGCTTCACCAGCTCGCCCAGCGCCAGGGCGGCGGCCTGCAGTTCGCGCTGAGCGAGGAAGCCCTGGTGATGGGCGCGGTCCTGCCCGACGCGTGAGCAGGGCAAGGGCGGTACTCAACATCTGACGGGGGGAAACGCGATGTCCGAACTGATCCACCGCGAAACCCCTTCGCCCAATTGGGGCGAGCGTCTTCTCCCCGTCTCGATGGTGGTCCTGCACTACACCGGGATGCGTAATGCGGCGGAGGCGCTGGAACGCCTGACCGATCCCGATGCCGCGATCCGCGTTTCGGCGCACTACTGCATCGAGGAGGACGGCACCGTTCACGCTCTGGTCGATGAGGACAAACGCGCCTGGCACGCCGGACGCTCCTATTGGCGCGGGCAGACCGACATCAATTCGGCCAGCGTCGGGATCGAGCTGGTCAATCCGGGGCACGAGTTCGGCTATCGCCCGTTTCCCGACGCGCAGATGGAGGCGTTGCTCCCGCTGCTCGCCGAGATCGTCAGGCGCTGGGACATTCCCCGCGCCAACGTGGTCGGCCATTCCGACGTTGCCCCGGCGCGCAAGGACGATCCGGGCGAACTGTTCGACTGGGACCTCCTCGCCGCTCACCGCCTCGCCCTGCCGCGCCCCAGGGTGCGGATGCCCGGTCCCTATGAGAACGACGGCGCCTTCTTCCTCGCGCTCGAGCGCTTCGGCTATGATATCTCCGAGCCGGAAGCCTCCATGCGCGCCTTCCAACGCCGCTGGCGCCCGCACATCATCGACGGCAAGGTCGATGGCGAATGTTCGGCGATGCTGTTTGCGCTGTTGCTTGATCGCGATAGCGGGAAGGCGCGGTGATCACCGCGTCGAGGTCGATACCGTTTCCTTGAGCAACGCTTGTAAATCGCCAAGACGCGCCTCCACTTGTTGCAGGTGGTCGCGCATGGCCTCGACCTTCAAGGACTGCAGGCCGCTGCCTATTTGCGCCGCAGCCGCAGTCAGTGCTTCGATTTCATCAGGTCGGTAACCGAGCGATTGGGGTTTTGGACCTATCGCGAAGAAGCCTTCAAGGGCGTGGTGATCGAAGATTGGCAGGAGCAGGGCGGACTCGATCGTCGTGCCATCGACCTTGCCGATCAAGGGCGCGCGTGTTGTGCGGGCCTCAACCAGTGCCGGATCGTCGGCGTCGATGCGCAGGGCGTGGGATCCGGTTCCCGCCAGTGGCCGGAATGAGCCATTCTCATCGCGCCATGCGAGGCTGACCGTTGCGCCGGTACTGAACCGCATGAGTTCGCCAACCGCCGCCTGGGCCAGAGTTTCCGCCTTCTCATAATGTGGCACGGTCCTGACGAAGCCGATCAGCGCCTTTTCGTTGCGATGCCACGAACGAAAGAAGAGCTGCTCGATGTTGCGCTCGACAAAATCGCGAATCCGATGAAAAGCAAGGAACAGCGCCAGCGCAATGCCGGCGCTGTATACCGGACCCGCCTCTTGCCACGATTCAGGAACGAGGTGGTGGACTGCCCATTCCGCGAGACCGAATCCGCACAGCAGGATCAAGCTGATCGCGCCGTAAATTAGGGTGCGATTGATTGCGAAGGTGAAGTCGAACAGACCTTTGCGAACTATGGCATAGGCCAGCAGGGCGGGCACTGCGATCGCCGAAAGGGTGGCGCCCCACCTGACCGCCAAGTCGACCGCAGGGGGTGCCCAGCCGAAAAAATCTGCGAAACCCAGGATCGAGCTACCGAGGTATAATGCCAGCGCCGAGCCAATGATCTTGATCCGGTTCTTCTGGTCGACGCTTGCATGCGAATAATTTCTCGCGAGCAGGACAATGCCGCCGCCAAACACCCCCAGCATCGTTGGCACATACAATAATCCGGGCAAGCCGACGAACGGCAGATTGTGCGTAATCGAAATCGCGGCGTCGGCTATGGTTGACAGGATCGCGGCGATCGCAAAGCCTCCCCAGGCAATACGTGCCTGCTTTCGGTCGTTCTGACGCGCGGACAGGTAGTAGCTCAGCGGCAGTGCCAGCATAGTCCACCAGTCGCCGACGATCGCGAGTATGACGGTGAGTAGCTGCGGGAACTGCCCGACAATCCACGATGGAATCAGCCCTGTCGGCAGCGAAACTCCAAGCATCACCAGTCCAAGGAGCAGCGCGGCAGGATCGCTGCCGCGCTTGATCAGAATCAGCCATGCGAACAGGACGGCACTGATCGTAGCAAGGAAGTTCAGCGCGATGAGTCCCGTTGGTCGCTTTGCGGCGACATCCTCGATCGACGCAGCGTAAACGAGGACATGATGTGTCGCTTTGCCCTCGTGAGTCAC
>JAFEEP010000655.1 GCA_018241045.1 Pseudomonadota bacterium
ACCGGATCCGCGAGAACCTGAAGAAGTTCCGTCGCGTGCCGCTGCCGGAACTGCTCGACCTGTCGGTCAACGAAACGCTGTCGCGCACGGTGATGACCTCGATGCTGATGCTGATCACGCTGCTCGCGCTGCTGCTGCTTGGCCCCAAGGTGATCTTCGGTTTCACTGCGGCGATCACGCTGGGGATCTTCGTCGGCACCTACAGCTCGATCTACATGGCAGCGCCGATCCTGGTCTGGCTCAAGGTCACCGCGAGCAGCTTCGTGCCTACCGAAAGCGCGGTCGACAAGCAGGAACGCCTGGCGCGCGAGCGGGGCTAACCCCGCTTTGCCAGCCGTTTCCAGTGCTCGACCAGTGCCGCGGCGTTGGCCTGCCAGCTGAACCCTGCAACCGCCACCTGAACCGATTCGGGTGAAGGCGGGGTGGCCAGCAGACCGCGCACCGCATCGGCGATCGCAGCGCCGTCGCGGGGCACCATGCACCCCCAGGCCGGATCGGTGAGCAATTCCTGCGCACCGGGGATTGGCGTGGTCACGACCGGGGTGCCGCAGGCCAGCGCTTCGACCCAGGCATTGGCCAGCCCTTCGCTCGCGGTGGGGAGGACGAAGACGTCGGCGGCGTTGAGCACCACCGGCAATTCATCGTGCGGCACCGCGCCGAGGAAGCGCACCCGCTCCGCCACGCCGAGCCGTTCGGCGAGGCTGCGCAGCGCGTTGTCGTCCGCGCCCGCGCCTGCGAGCAGCAGGATCGCTCCGGGCAGGTGATCCAGCGCCTCGATTGCGAAGCGCTGGCCCTTGCGCGGGATCAACGCGCCGACGGTCGCCAGCACCTGGGCATCGCGCGGCAGGTCGAGCCGGTCGCGGCACATCCGGCGATCATAGGGGCGGAACAGGTCGGCGTTGAGCCCGGTGCGGTGGACCGCGATCCGCTCGCGCGGCATACCCAGCGCGACCATGTCCTCGACCAGCCCTTGGGATACGGCGAGCAGGCCATCGGCCGTGAGCGCGGCGGCAAGGATCTGCTCGCGCGTCGCGGGTGCCGTGCCCCAATGATGGATGTCAGCCCCGCGCGCCTTGATCGACACCGGCAAGCCCAGCGCCTTGCCGATCGTCACGGCGGCAGGCCCGTCGGGATAGAAGAATTGCGCGTCGACAATGTCGAAGGGCGCCTCGGCATGAAGCGCACGCGCCAGCGGAAGCACGGCGCGCGCCTCGGCCCGGGCGTTGCGGCGCGCCCCGATGCTGGGGATCAGGCGGAAGCGCGGGTGCAGCACCTCTACCCCGCCACGCCGCTCGGCCTGCGGCAGCGAGGCCAGCGCACGGTAACGCGGGTGAAGCGAGAGCGGGAAGGGCGGAATACCCAGTGGGTTGACCATGACCAGATCAACATCACCGCGCTTCGCCACGGCCTGCATCTGCCGCTCGACAAAGACCCCGAAATTGGGGGTCAGGGTGTTGGGGTAGAGCGTGGAAAGCGATAGGACCCGCAGCTTGCTCACAGGGCGCGGACCAGCATTTCGGCAACGGCAAGCCAGGCCGGGTTCTCGACCACCACCTGTCGCTGCCCCGGATCGGGCGGCAGGATCGCGACGCGGCTTTCGTCGCGGTCGATCATCCGCCCGAAGGCGAAGCGCCCGCCGGAGCGTGGGGCGAGAACGTCGCGGTTGAGCAGGCGGGCATGGTCGGGGGGGGCGACGCGGCGTAGCCAGACCTGATCTCCGGCGCGATATTGTCCTGCCGGAGCTTCGATCGCGAGGGCGAGCAGGTCGCCATCGCCCGCCAGCGCGCTGGGCAGGATCGCATCGCGCGGCGCGCTCAGGGCTTCGGCGCCATCGGCGGTGAGGCGGGCGACGTACCGAGGCGTTTCCGCCATCTCGCTGCGGACGAGCAGTTCGGGATCGACCGCCAACGCCGCGGCGATGCGGTTCATCCAGGTCAGCGATAACTGCCGCGTTCCGGTTTCGAGCCGCCCGATCGTCTGCGCGGTGGTTTGCGGCGAACAGCGGGCGGCGACGTCAGCCAGGGTCAGGCCTTTTTCGCGGCGAATGTCGCGGATGCGATTGATCATGGCCTCGCCTAAAATAACCAGATTGGTTTTCACCTTTCCTACAACTGGTTCGATTTGGCAAGCATTGTCCGACTCGACAGGACAAGGGGAAATGCATGAAGCGCGCACTGGTCGAACGCGAACTGACCGAATCGGGGCCGGGCCGGAACGCACCCGCCAAGGGACGACGCGGCGTGACGGTCAATCTGGCCGAGAGCCCGCTCACCTGGCTCCATTCGCGCGGCCACCTCAGCGACGCGCAATTTGCCGCGGGGGAATGCCTGCGCCGCGACTACGAGGCGGCGCAGCTTGTCGCTGGAGTGACGATGCGCTGGGACCCGGTGCGGGTGCAGGGCGGCCCGGCGGATCGCACGCTCAACGCCACCGAACGCCAGATCGCCGCGCGCGCCCGCTTCGATGGTGCCGTGGCGGCGGCGGGGCCGGGGCTGTCCGACGTGCTGTGGCGCGTGGTCTGCGCGGGTGAGACCTTGCCTGATGCGGAAAAGGCGCTGGCCTGGCCGGTGCGCAGCGGCAAGCTGGTATTGCGGCTGGCGCTTGACCGGGTGGCGGGGTTCTACCGGATCGGGTGAGTCCTCACCCCTCGACCAGTTCTGCCAGCTCGAGCCAGCGTTCCTCTGCTGCGTCCTTTTCTGCGCGTGCGGTTTCGACCGCCTTGGTCAGTGCGGCGAACCTGGCGGGATCGCGAGTGTAGAGCGCGGGGTCGTGCAGGGCATCCTCGTCGCGGGCGATCTGGGCGAGCAGATCGTCGATCCGGCCGGGGAGCAGATCATAGTCGCGCTGGTCCTTGTAGGAGAGTTTGGCCTTTTTGGACGGTGAGGGTTGGGCGTCACCTTCGACAGGCTCGGGCTGAGCGGGATTGGGAACCGGCGCTTTCTTGACCGGTGCGCTCCGCTTGGTGCGCCTGGCCTCCCAATCGGCATAGCCCCCCGCGATCACATCAACCTTGCCCGAGCCATCGAGGCCCAGTGTCACCGTCACCGTGCGGTCAAGGAAATCGCGGTCATGGCTGACGATCAGGACGGTGCCATCGTAGTCGGCGATCACCTCCTGCAGCAGGTCGAGCGTTTCGAGGTCGAGGTCGTTGGTCGGCTCGTCGAGCACCAGCAGGTTCGACTTGCGGGCGAACTCGCGGGCCAGCAGCAGGCGCGATTGCTCGCCGCCTGATAGTGTGCCGACGCGGGCGTCGACCAGTCCGGGGTCGAACAGGAAGTCCTTGAGATAGCCCTGGATGTGTTTGCGCACCCCGCGCACGTCGATCCAGTCGCCGCCTTCGGCCAGCACGTCACGCACCCGTTTTTCCGGGGACAGAATGCTGCGCTGCTGGTCGATCATCACCCCGTGGAGCGTCCTGGCGAGGGTGACGCTGCCCTGGTCGGGCGCGAGTTCGCCGGTCAGCAGCTTCAACAGCGTGGTCTTGCCCGAGCCATTGGCGCCGACCAGACCGATCCGGTCGCCGCGTTGGATGCGCAAAGAGAAGTCCTTGATGATCGTGCGGTCGCCAAAGCGCTTGGTTACCTTGTCGGCGACGATCACCGACTTGGTCTTTACGTCATCGACCGCCAGCTTCATCTTTGCCGCGCCCTGGGGATTGAGCATGGCTGCGCGTTGGGCGCGCATTTCCCACAGTTTTTCGAGGCGGCCCTGGTTGCGCTTGCGTCGTGCTGTGACCCCGCGTTCGAGCCAGTGCGCCTCGATCTTGAGCTTGGCGTCAAGCTTTTCGGCGGCGCGGGCCTCCTCGGCGTAGATCTGCTCCATCCACGCTTCATAGCCGCCGAAGCCAATGTCCTTGCGGCGCAGGCTGCCGCGGTCGAGCCACAAGGTTGCCCTGGTCAGCCGCTCGAGGAAGGTGCGGTCGTGGCTGATCGCCACGAAGGCCCCGTTGAAGCGTTGCAGCCAGCCTTCGAGCCAATCGATCGCCGCAAGGTCAAGGTGGTTGGTCGGCTCGTCGAGCAGGAGGATATCGGGATCGGAAGCCAGCGCGCGGGCCAGCGCGGCGCGGCGGCGCTCGCCCCCGCTGGCGCTGCCCGCACTGCGGCTCATGTCGATGCCAAGCTGCCCGGCGATCGCCTCTACCTCGTGACGGGGCGGGGCGTCCTTGCCCGACAGGGCGAAGTCCATCAGCGTGTCGAACCCGGTGAAATAGGGGTTCTGCTCCAGCATCACGATCCTGGTGCCGGGCTGGATCGAGCGCTTGCCCTTGTCGGCCTCGATCTCGCCCGCGATCAGCTTGAGCAGCGTGGTCTTGCCCGCACCATTGCGGCCGATCAGCGCCAACCGGTCGCGCGGGGCGATCTGCAGGTCAAGGTCGCGGAACAGCCAGCCAGAACCCTGGTGCAGGCTGAGTTCTTCCCAGGAAAGGATCGGTGCGACGGCCATGGTGCGCGCGCCTCTAGCCCAATGGTCGTCCGAAGGCGAGGCCGCGCGTGGCTTTCCTGCGCGCGGCACATCTGCCAAGGTCGCGACACTGGTCGATTATCGTCCGCAACCGTGTGAGGATTGTGAATTTCCGATGCGAACTGTCTGGCTCAATGGCGAATTTGTCCCCGAAACAGAGGCCAAGGTTTCGATCTTCGATCGCGGGCTCAACTTCGGGCAGTCGGTCTATGAGGTGACCCCGGTGATAGACGGGCACTTCTGCAACTGGCCGCACCACCAGGCGCGGCTGGAACGGTCAAAGGCGCTGGCCCGGATCGCGGATGACACCGATTGGCCGGTGGTGCTGGACGAACTGATCGCGCGCAACAGGCTGACCGAAGGGCGGATTTATCTCCAGGTCACGGCGGGCGCACCGGCCGACCGCGCCTTTCCCTTGCCCGATCCGCCGATCGCGGCGACGCGCCTTGCCTTTACCCAGGCCGACGATCTGCTCGGCAATCCGCAGGCCGATCGCGGCCAGAGGATCGTGTTGCGCCCCGATCTGCGCTGGCAGTTGCGTTCGGCCAAGACCACGCAATTGCTCTATGCGGTGATGATGAAGGCCGAGGCGAAGGAGGCCGGGGTCGACGATGCCTGGCTGGTCGAAAACGGGATGATTACCGAGGCGACCAGTTCCAACGCCCATATCATCGACGCGCGCGGGGTGCTCGTCTCGCACCCGGTCGATCATGGCGTGCTGCCGGGGGTGACGCGGATCAGCGTGATCGCGATTGCGCAAGCGATGGGCCTGCCGATCGAGGAGCGCCCGTTCAGCCCGGACGAATTGATGGCCGCACGCGAGGCCTTCATTTCGGGCGCCGGAACGCTGGTGATTCCGGTGGTCGAAGTCGATGGTCAGCCGATCGGCAACGGCGGCCCCGGTGCGGTGACGGCGGAGATCCGCAAACGCTATATCGACCTGCTGCGCGCGGGGTGATTGCCTTAACGCAGCAGCGCACAACTATTCATGGCGTGTTCAAAGCGTTGCAGATAGTGCGGCAATCCATGAAGCCGATCCTTCTTCTTGTCGCCCTTGGATTGCTGGCCGCGCCGCTGCCGGCGCTGGCGGGTCCGGGGGGCGAACAGGGCCAGGCGCGCAAGGAATTGCGCGCGGGCAATGTGCGCCCGCTGCGCGAGATCGAGGCAAAGGTGCTGCCCTCGATGCCGGGGGCGCAATACCTTGGCCCGGAATACGATCCGGCGGCCATGGCCTATCGCCTCAAGTTCATCCGCGACGGCCGGGTGATCTTCGTCGACGTTGACGCCCGCACCGGCGAGGTCATGCGCCAGTCGCGCTAGGGCCTGGAACTTGGGCCGGTTGCTTGACGCCTATGGGGTTTGCCCCCATTTGATGCGCAACATTTAGGGGAATTTCTGCGATGCGCATCCTGATCGTCGAGGACGAACCGACCCTCGGCAAACAGCTCAAGTCCACGCTCGAGGCTACCGGCTATGCGGTCGACCTGTCGGTCGATGGCGAGGACGGGCACTTCCTCGGTTCGACCGAGGAATACGACGCCGTGGTGCTCGACCTGGGCCTGCCCGAAATCGATGGACTGACCGTGCTGGGAATGTGGCGCAAGGAAGGGCGCAAATTCCCGGTTCTGGTGCTGACCGCGCGCGATAGCTGGTCTGACAAGGTCGCCGGGCTCGATGCCGGGGCCGATGACTACCTTGCCAAACCGTTCCAGACCGAGGAACTGATCGCCCGCCTGCGCGCGCTGATCCGCCGCGCCTCGGGCAATACCAGCAGCGAACTGACCGCCGGGGACGTGCGGCTGGATACCCGTTCTGGCCGGGTCACGCTCAACGGCGAGCCGGTCAAGCTGACCGCGCAGGAATACAAGCTGCTGTCCTACCTGCTGCACCACAAGGGCAAGGTCGTCAGCCGAACCGAGCTGATCGAACATATCTACGATCAGGACTTCGACCGCGATTCGAACACGATCGAGGTTTTCGTCACCCGCATCCGCAAGAAGCTGGGCGCCGATGTGATCACCACCATCCGCGGGCTTGGCTACAGCCTCGACGACCCGGCGTTGCCGCGGGGCTGACCCTGCGCGACGCCGCGTCTGTCCCGGGCCTGTCGAAGAACCGTTCTGTCTGGCGAGGTAACAAGCACGTGCGGTCCTTCGACAGCCTCAGCATGGACGGTCGGGGACAGGCGCAGTGAGCGAGGACACGGCGCCAGTCATTCCCCACACCGGTTCGCTCTCGCGACGGATGATGCTGATCGCGGCGGGGTGGATCGCGGTGCTGCTGCTCGGCGGGGGGATCGCGCTGGATCGGACGCTGACCGGGTGGGTCACGCGCAATTTCGACAACCAGCAGACCTACATCCTCACCGCGATGATCGGTTCGGCCGAAGTCGGACCCGATGGCGAGGTGTTCTTCAACCGTCCGCTGGGCGACCAGCGCTTTCTTGAGCCCAACAGCGGGCTCTACTGGCAGATCAGCGGCAAGGGGCATGAGGACTGGCCCTCGCGCTCGCTGTGGGACCGGACGATCAAGCTTCAGCCCGATCACTTCGACATGGCGCCCCACGCCTACAATACCAACCAG
>JAFEEP010000656.1 GCA_018241045.1 Pseudomonadota bacterium
GAACCAGCCGAGCGGGGCGGGGCGCTTGCGCAGCAGGAACCACCCGGTCGGCGCGGCCACCAGCAGGCCAAGGAACACCCCGGCGACGACCAGCGCCTGCGCCGGATCGGTCGCGAACAGCATCGCTGCGATCGCCACCAGCGCGCAGCCCAGCAGCCACAGCGCCGATGCGCTGCCGCGCTGCCAGCCGCGGAACAGCAGTTCCTCGATCGGCGGGGCAATCAGCACTACAATCGGCACCAGCCAGGCCTTGTCCATCTTGCCGAAGGCATCGGGTGAGGGCAGGTCGAAGGCCTTCTGCCAGGCCCCGAGCAGCGGCAGCAGCAGGCCGATAAGGCCGATCACCAGCAGCGCGGTCAGCACAGCCCAGCGCTTCGCCCCGCCATCGCGCCAGCCCTGTGGTTCGAGAATCGCGGGCCTGCGCAGGAAATCGAGGAACTCGCGCAGCACGGTGCGCAGGGTGAGTGAGGCAGTCGTTTCGGTCACGCGGCGCTGATACCCCTGCAATCCTTTCACCTTGGTTGCCTTGCCCAACTGGCCCTGCCCGGTGTAAGGGCGCGCGCAACTTCATTCCAGCCGAGACAGGACGCCATGGCCGGCCATTCCAAATTCAAGAACATCATGCACCGCAAGGGCGCGCAGGACAAAAAGCGCGCGGGGCTATTTTCCAAGCTCTCCCGCGAAATCACCGTCGCGGCCAAGATGGGTATGCCCGATCCCGACTTTAACCCGCGCCTGCGCGCTGCGGTCAACGCCGCCAAAGCGCAGTCGGTGCCCAAGGACAACATCCAGCGCGCGATTGACAAGGCGAGCAAGGGCGAAGGCGATAACTACGAGGAAGTTCGCTATGAGGGCTACGGCCCCGGCGGCGTCGCCCTGATTGTTGAGGCGCTGACCGACAATCGCAACCGCACCGCCACCAATGTCCGCACCGCCTTCGCCAAGAATGGCGGCAACCTGGGTGCGAGCGGAGCGGTCAGCCACGGTTTCGAACGGCTCGGCCTGATCGAATACGGCGCTGCTGCCGGTGATGAGGACAAGGTCCTCGAAGCCGCGATCGAAGCCGGCGCTGACGATGTCGAAAGCGACGAGGACGGCCACCAGATCTGGGTCGCAGTCGAAAACCTCCACCCCGTCGCGCGCGAACTGGAAAAGGCGCTGGGCGAGGCCGAGGGCGTCAAGCTCGCCTGGAAGCCCAGCCTCAAGGCCGAGGTGGGTGAGGCCGATGCGGCGACGCTGCTCAAGCTGATCGACGTGCTCGACGACGATGACGACGTCCAGACCGTGTGGGGCAATTACGAGATCTCCGATGCGGTGATGGAGAAACTGGGCTGATCATAATCGGCCTCGATCCGTCACTGACCTGCACCGGCTGGGGCGTGATCGCCAAGGTGGGCAACCGCCTGACTCATGTCGCCAACGGCCAGATCAGGACCGATCCCAAGGCTTCCCTGCCCGAACGCCTCGTCACGCTCGACCGCGAACTGACTGACGTGATCCTGCGCCATCGCCCCGATCAGGGTGCGGTCGAGGAGGTCTTCGTCAACAAGAACCCGCAATCGACCCTGAAGTTGGGCCAGGCGCGCGGGGTCTGCCTGCTGGCGCTGGCCCGCGCGGGATTGCCGGTCAGCGAATATGCCACGCGCCTGATCAAGAAGGCGATCGTCGGCACCGGCGGAGCGGAAAAGGCGCAGGTTCAGGCCATGCTTGGCGTGCTGCTGCCCGGCGTCAGGCTGGCCGGCGCGGACGCCGCCGACGCGCTGGCGACGGCGATCGCCCACGCTCATCTCGCCGGCTCGAACAGCCTGCTGGCGCGCTGAGCAGGCTGGCTGCGGGACGGGCCGTGGCATGGATGCGCCGGGCTGCGCGCCTTTCGCCCGCCTGACGCCCTGCGCCACATCCGGTTCAGCCGCCAGGTGTTAGCCGCCGCGCTCAATCCTTGCGGGAGCCTCCCATGAATTTCGCCAAATCCCTAACCCTTGCCGCGACGGCAGGCCTCGCCCTGTCGGCCTGCACCGCCAGCCGCTACCAGATTTCCGACGCGCTGATGCGCTATGGCATGAGCGAGAACAAGGCGACCTGCGCGGCCGAGTTCCTGCGCGGACACCTTTCGACCACCCAGGTCGACCGCCTGTCCAAGGCGGCGCGCTATTATGACACCGGTCATCCGTTGACCTTCGGTGACCTCGTCCGCGTGACGGGCACGATCCACGATAGCCAGACCACGCTGCAGGTCGGCGCAGCCGCGCTCGCCTGCGGGTTGGTTGCGGATATGCGCATCCCGGGGTTGTAGGCAGCCTTACCGTCCTGCCGGAAAAGTCGCAGCGCCGCCTTGCTTCGCGCCGCGATTTCCGGCAGGAACAAACCATGATCGCGCGCCTCTCTGGCCTGTTTGACGATTTCGGCCCCGACTGGGCGGTGATCGACGTCAATGGCGTGGGTTACCTCGTCCATTGCAGCGCCAAGACATTGGATGCTCTCGGTGCGCGCGGAGACCGGGTAACGGTCCACACCGAACTGCAGGTTTCGGAAAACGATATGCGCCTGATCGGCTTCGCCAGCGCCGAGGAGCGCGCCTGGTTCCGCTTGCTGACCGGGGTGCAAGGGGTGGGCAGCAAGATGGCGCTGGCGGTGCTCTCCGCGCTCTCCACCGAAGACCTGCAGCGCGCCTGCGCCGCCGGTGACGCGGCGATGGTCGCGCGGGCGCAGGGCGTGGGGCCCAAGCTGGCCGGGCGGATCGTCAACGAATTGAAGGACAAGGCGGGCGGCCTGCCCTCAGCCCCCGGCGCGGCGATGGCGGCGGTCCCGGCGGGATCGGCCAGTGCCGACGCTGTTTCCGCGCTGCAGAACCTTGGGTTCAAGCCCAATGTCGCCACACTGGCGGTGGCGAGGGCGATCGAGGAGCTGGGCGAGGGTGCGGGGCTCAACGACCTGATCCGGGTCGGGCTGAAGAGGGCGGCGGGGTGATGTGGCAGCCGCCAGAATCTAGGTGCCGTGACGAATCGGTCCTCAAAGAAGTTGATCGGCACTGGGGAGATGCAAGCGAGCGATTAAAGTCTGCATCTGAGTATGCTCTTGGTGCCTTGAAGGGCCTTTTTCTCGCGAATGGGGGTGCGATCGTTGGTCTATTGACGTTTGTTGGCAACGCTCACGAAGCCCACATTAAGGTTGGTGGCATCCGATCAGCATTTGCTTTGTTCGCGCTAGGTTTATCGGCAGTGCTCGTGGCGTACATTGCTGGTTACGTGTCGCAGGCTTACAATATGCAGGCTAGCGACCGCCGTGCATGGCACGCGTACGAGAGGGCTTCGGGGCCTGAGGTGCTGCAGCACGTAGATTCCCTTGCAAGACAGGCCAATCGCGCCGAGAATATAGGCATCGGAATGGTCGTTGCTTCGTTGGTTCTTTTCATCACTGGCGCATTCGTTGCCCTTAGTGCGATCTTATGACCGACAACCCGCTCCTTTCCCCCGCCCCGCAAGCCGAAGACGTCGACGCCGCCCTGCGGCCCAAAAGCCTTGCCGAATTCGTCGGGCAGGCGGGGGCGAAGGACAATCTCAAGGTGTTCATCGACAGCGCCCGTTCACGGCGCGAGGCGATGGATCATGTGCTGTTTTATGGCCCGCCGGGCCTCGGCAAGACCACGCTGGCGCAGATCGTCGCGCGCGAGCTGGGGGTGGGGTTCCGCGCCACCTCGGGACCAGTCATCGCCAAGTCGGGCGACCTGGCCGCGCTGCTGACCAACCTTGAGGCGGGGGACGTTCTCTTTATCGATGAAATTCATCGTCCTAACCCGGTGCTGGCGGCAGTGCTCTACCCAGCGATGGAGGACCGCGCGCTGGATCTGATCATCGGCGAAGGGCCTTCGGCGCGTTCGGTGCGGATCGATTTGCCGCCCTTCACGCTGATCGGTGCGACCACGCGGCAGGGACTGTTGACCACGCCGCTGCGCGACCGCTTCGGCATTCCGGTGCGGCTCAATTTCTACACCGTGGCTGAGTTGGAAAAGGTGGTCACCCGCGGCGCCGGGCTGCTGGGGATCGGCATCGATCCGGGCGGTGCGCAGGAGATTGCGCGCCGCGCGCGCGGCACGCCCCGGGTTGCCGGGCGGTTGCTGCGCCGGGTGCGCGACTTTGCCCATGTCGGCGGGAACGGCACGATTACCCGCGATCTTGCCGATGGCGCTCTGACCCGGCTCGAGGTCGATGCGCTGGGCCTTGATGCGCAGGACCGGCGCTATCTCCACATGATCGCCGATATCTACAGAGGCGGCCCGGTCGGCGTTGAAACGCTCGCCGCGGGCCTGTCCGAACCGCGCGACACGATCGAGGAGGTGATCGAGCCTTACCTGATTCAGCTTGGTCTGGTTGCTCGTACCGCGCGCGGGCGCTGCCTCAACGATCGTGGCTGGCAGCATCTGGGAATCGCCCCGCCCAGCGGCGGCCAGGGCGGGCTGTTCGATTCCGGCGATCCGGGGGCCAAGTAAGCGCGGTTCTAAACTAACCCGTCAACTAACGGTTTCAGAATGGGACAGAACCTTATCGTCCCGTCAATTGGGACGATTTTTCCAAGCCTTGCACCCCCGAAAGACGGTTAATCCCATTGTCGGCTTAACCTCTCTCTGTCCTTTTGCAGCTACAGGGGCGTGTCGACTGGGCATCCGGTCGATCACCGTTCGCTCCACAGGGCAAAGAGAGCAAGCTTATGTCTGTACGAATGGCCATTGCGAAACTCGCGGCATTTGCCGCCGGCGGCGCGGTAATCGGCGGGGGCGCGGTCCACGTTGCCGAAGCCCCGGCCAAGCGCGTGCAATACATCAAGCACGCCGCAGCCCCGGCCAAGGCCCGCCACAAGGCGGCGCGGCGCATCGCCAAAGAGCAGCCGCGCCAGGTCAAGCGCATTCGCCGCGTCGTGACCAAGAGCTACACCTGCGCCGCGCCCGAACCGCAGCCGCAGATGGCGATGGCCGTGCCCTATATGCCCCCGCTTCCCCCGCAGCCGATGCCTGAAGGCGGCAGCGGCGGCAGCACCGTGGTGATCGGCGGATCGGGTGGCTTCGGCTTTGGCGGCGGCTTCTTTGGCGGGTTCTTCGGCGGCAGCGGCGGATCGAGCGGCAGCGTGGTGATCACCTCGACCACCACCGGATCGACTTCAAGCTCCAGTTCGGGCGGTTCGACGTCGACTTCGGGTGGCTCGACCTCAAGCTCGACCGGCGGACTGACCAGCACCACGACCACCGGCGGGATTACCTCCAGTTCGACCACTTCGACGGGCGGTGTTTCGACCTCCACCGGCGGCGTTTCCACTTCGACGGGTGGGGTATCGACCTCGACCGGTGGCGTTTCGACTTCGTCGGGCAACGTTACCAGTTCGAGCAGCACCTCGACCTCGTCGGGTAATGTCACGAGTTCGAGCAGCAGTTCGACGTCCAGTTCGTCGTCGTCTTCGACCTCGACTTCAAGCTCCTCGTCGACCTCGTCCTCGTCGTCGACCTCCTCGTCAAGCTCGACCAGCTCGGGCGGTCACACCTCGAGCGGCGGGCACAGCTCGACCTCGTCGGGCGGCACATCGAGCGGAACCGAGGTTCCGGCACCGCCGATGCTGGTCCTGTTCGGCGCGGCGGCTGCGGCAATGATCAGTCGGCGCCGTCAGCCCAAGCTGGCGACCGCCTGAGGGCAAATCCGCACCGAGCGCATAAAAGGGGCGGCCCCAACGGGTCGCCCATTTCGTTTCTACCTGCCGCACAAGGAAAAGCCCCGCCCGGCGGGTGCCGGACGGGGCCTTGAACCTTGTGCGAGATCGCGCCGATCAGGCGGCGAGCTTGCGCAGCACGTATTGCAGAATGCCGCCGTTGTTGAAGTATTCGATCTCGTTGGCGGTATCGATCCGGCACAGCGCGGTGAAGGTGAACTTCGAACCATCCTTGCGGGTCACCTCAACCTCGACGTCCTGGCGTGGGCTGAGGCTGGCAACGCCCAGAATCGTGAAAGTGCAATCGCCATCAAGGCCGAGCGATTGGCGGCTCTGTCCGTCCTTGAACTGCAGCGGCAGCACGCCCATGCCGACCAGGTTGGAGCGGTGGATGCGCTCGAAGCTTTCGACGATCACCGCGCGCACGCCCAGCAGGTTGGTGCCCTTGGCCGCCCAGTCACGGCTCGATCCGGTGCCGTATTCCTTGCCTGCGACGACGACCATCGGCACGCCGTCGGCCTTGTTCTTCATTGCCACGTCATAGACCGGCAGGACCTGATCGCCATAACGGCTCATCCCGCCTTCGATGCCGGGAACCATCTCGTTGCGGATGCGGATGTTGGCGAAGGTGCCGCGCATCATCACTTCGTGATGGCCGCGCCGCGCGCCGTAGGAGTTGAAGTCGGCCTTGGCGACCTGGTGTTCCATCAACCATGCGCCGGCCGGGCTGTCGGCCTTGATGTTGCCGGCCGGGCTGATGTGATCGGTGGTGATCGAATCGCCCAGGATCAGCAGCGGTTTGGCCTCGACGATGTCGAGCACCGGGGCCGGGGTCATCGACATACCCTCGAAATAGGGCGGGTTGGCGACATAGGTTGACCCGGCGCGCCAGCGATAGGTTTCGCTGCCGGTGACGTCGATCGCCTGCCAGTGCTTGTCGCCCTTGTAAACGTCGGCATAGCGCGCCTGGAACATCGCCCGGTCGACGCACTTGGTCATCGTCTCATAGACTTCGGCGTTGGTGGGCCAGATGTCCTTGAGGAACACCTCCTTGCCATCCTTCGAGGTGCCGATCGGGGTGGTGACGAAATCGTCGATCACCGTGCCCTTGAGTGCATAGGCGACGACCAGCGGCGGACTGGCGAGGAAGTTCGCGCGCACGTCGGGCGAAACGCGACCTTCAAAGTTGCGGTTGCCCGAGATCACCGCAGCGGCAACCAGGCCGTTGTCGTTGATCGCCTTGCTGATCGGTTCGGCCAGCGGGCCCGAGTTGCCGATGCAGGTGGTGCAGCCATAGCCGACCAGGTTGAAGCCGATGTTGTCGAGGTGCGGCTGAAGCCCGGCCTTCTCGAGATAATCGGTGACGACCTGCGATCCGGGCGCAAGGCTGGTCTTGACCCAAGGCTTGGGCTTCAGGCCCAGCTCATCAGCCTTCTTGGCGACCAGGCCAGCGGCGACGAGGACGCCGGGGTTCGATGTGTTGGTGCAGCTGGTGATCGCGGCGATCATCACGTCGCCATCGCCCACGGTGAAGTCCTTGCCCTCGACCGGAACGCGGGTGTTGGCCTTCTTGTAGGTTTCGGCCATGTCCTTGGCGAAAACGTCGTCGACGTCGGGCAGCGAGACGCGGTCCTGCGGGCGTTTCGGCCCGGCGAGGCTGGGTACCACGGTGCCAAGGTCCAGTTCGAGGGTCGAGGAGAACACCGGCTCGACGGCGGGGTCGATCCAGAAACCCTGTTCCTTGGCATAGGCTTCGACCAGCGCGATCTGCTCTTCGGCGCGACCGGTCAGGCGCAGGTAGTCGAGCGTCTTGTCGTCGATCCCGAAGAAGCCGCAGGTCGCGCCATATTCCGGCGCCATGTTGGCCAGCGTCGCGCGGTCGGCGAGGGTCAGGCCGGCCAGGCCGGGGCCGTAGTATTCGACGAAGCGGCCGACCACGCCGTGCTTGCGCAGCATATTGGTGCAGGTCAACACCAGGTCGGTCGCGGTGACGCCTTCCTTGAGCGCGCCGGTGAACTTGAAGCCGACCACTTCGGGGATCAGCATCGAGACCGGCTGGCCGAGCATGGCTGCCTCGGCCTCGATCCCGCCGACGCCCCAGCCCAGCACGCCAAGGCCGTTGATCATGGTGGTGTGGCTGTCGGTGCCGACGCAGGTGTCCGGATAGGCGACACTCGCGCCGCTCTGGTCGGTCGAGGTCCAGACGGTCTGGGCGATGTTCTCAAGGTTGACCTGGTGGCAGATCCCGGTGCCCGGCGGCACGGCGTAGAAATTGTTGAGCGACTTCGATCCCCACTTGAGGAAGTCATAGCGTTCCATGTTGCGGTGATATTCGATCTCGACGTTCTCCTCGAACGCCTTGGGATGGCCGAACTCGTCGACCATCACCGAGTGATCGATCACCAGATTGACCGGGACCAGCGGGTTGATCTTGCTGGTATCGCCGCCCAGCGTGGCGATGGCGTCGCGCATCGCGGCAAGGTCGACCACGCAGGGCACGCCGGTGAAGTCCTGCAGCAGCACGCGTGCCGGGCGGTACTGGATTTCCTCACTCGATTCGCTGGGGTTCTTCTGCCAGTCGATCACCGCCTTGACGTGATCGGTCGAGACGGTGAAGCCGCCGTCCTCGAAGCGCAGCAGGTTTTCGAGCAGGACCTTCATCGAGAAGGGCAGGCGGCTGACGTCGCCCAGCTTGGCCGCGGCCTTGTTGAGCGAATAATAGGCGTAGTCCTTGCCGCCAACGGTAAGCGTGCTGCGCGTGCCGAGCGTATCCTGTCCGACCTGGGTCATCCCGCGTGATCTCCTGTGCTAGTGGAACCTGCGCCTGCGCGCCCTATTTCGCGTCTGCAGCAGGGTCGGTTGTCGGCGCCGCCGATGCGCGTGATTCCGTCCTGCGTCAAGGGCAGGGGCGCAATAATCTATCCCTTTCAGCCTAAAGCGCGGTCTGTTCAGTATGCGTGCGCGCGGCGATCCAGCAGCCGATGACGATCAGCGCCGCGCCGATCACGGTTGGCGCGGTGACTGCTTCGGCGAACATCAGCCAGCCCATCAGCGCCGCCCAGATGAAGGCGGTATATTCCAGCGGCAGCAGCGCCTGGGTCTGTTCGCGGGCATAGCCCCACGAAATCAGCATCAGCGAGATCATCGCCAGCGCGGCCGATCCGGCCAGCCCCGCCCAGACCCGCACGTCGGGCCAGTGGGCGAGCCACGGCGCGAACAGCGCGAGGCACAGGCCGGTGAACACCGCCTGGAAGAAGGCGATCTCGCGCGGGTCGGCCAGTTGCGCCTGCTGGCGCTGGAGGATCAGGTTCCAGGCATAGAGCAGCGCAGAGAACAGGATCGCGGCGACCCCCCAGGCGGCCATCGGCGAGACGTGGCCCTGGCCCAGCCGCGCGGCGGCGATCACCACCACCCCGGCAAGGCCGAGCAGCGAAGCGCCGATCGCGCGGCGGCTGATCTGTTCGCCCAGTACCACCGCCGCCAGATAGAGCGCGATCAGCGGAGCGATGAAGCTGAGGGCGATGCCTTCGGCGAGGGGCAGGTAAGTGATCCCGAAGAAGAAGCTGGTCGCCATGCCCGCGCTGTTGGCCCCGCGCAGGGCGTGGAGCCGCAGCACCCGCGCATCGGGCCGCCGCCCGCCGCCAAGCAGCCAGACCGGCCCCATCAGCACCACCCCCGCTGCCGATCGCCACAGCATCGCGCTATAAGCGCCGATGGCCAGGCTCGCCCCCTTCATCAGCGCGTCCATCACCGAAAAGCAGGCGATCCCCGCGCCTACGGCAAGGAAGGGTAGCAGATGATGGTGTGCGGAAGTTCGAGGAGCGTTCACAAGCCCAACTAGCCGTTCGTGTCGAGCGAAGTCGAGACACCTTCGCGGCGCGTCTCGACAAGCTCGACGCGAACAGGGGTAGTGCAGTTACAGCGTCTTGATGATGCCCGAGAAATCCACGCCGCCGTTGCCGTCCGCGGCGAATGCCTCGTACAATTCCTCGGCGCGCTGGCCCATCGGCACCCTGGCTCCGGCCCCGGCGGCGGCCTCCATCGCCAGCTTCAAGTCCTTGAGCATCAGCGCGGCGGCGAACCCGCCCTGATAGCCGTTGTCGGCGGGTGATTGCGGACCGACGCCGGGGACAGGGCAGTATGACGTCATCGACCACGATTGGCCCGAGGCCTTGGACGAGATGTCGTAGAAGGTCTGGAGGTCAAGCCCGAGCTTTTCGGCCAGGGCAAATGCCTCGCAGGTGGCGATCATGGTCGCGCCCAGGATCATGTTGTTGCAGATCTTCGCCGCCTGCCCCGCGCCGCTCGCGCCAGCGTGAATCACCGCCTTGCCCATCCTGGCGAGGATCGGTTCGGCCTTGGCGAAGGCGGCGTCGCTACCGCCGACCATGAAGGTCAGGGTGCCGCCGTTGGCCGCGGCGATCCCGCCCGAGACGGGCGCATCAACCATTTCGTACCCGGCGGCGCGGGCCGCATCCTCAACCTTGCGCGCGGTGGCGACATCGATGGTCGAGCAGTCGAGCAGCAGCGCAGAGACAGGGGCGTGGCCGATCACGTCATTGGTATAGACCTGCTCGACGATCTTGCCGTTGGGCAGCATCGAGACCACCGCCTCTGCCCCCTGCACCGCGTCGCGCACCGAGGTGTAGGTCTGGCAGCCGTTCTCCTGTGCGCGGGCGATGGCTTCTTCGGCCAGATCGAAGGCGTGAACCTCGTGCCCCGCCTTCGCCAGATTCGCGGCCATTCCGCCGCCCATGTTGCCGAGGCCGATGAAGGCGATTTTCATGTCACTTCCCCTTCCACACCCCGGCGCGCTTCTCGATGAAGGCGGCCATGCCCTCAGCCTTGTCCTCGGTCGCGGTCAGCACCTGGAAGATGCGGCGTTCCATCACCAGGCCCTGATCCAGCGTGGTTTCAAACGCGGCGTTGACCATTTCCTTGTTGGCGATGGCGGCAAGCGGCGGCATCGCGGCGATTTCCGTGGCGGTCTTGAGCGCTTCTTCCACCAGATTGGCCAGCGGCACCACGCGCGCGACGAGGCCGCTACGCTCGGCTTCCTCGGCGCCCATCATCCGCCCGGTCAGGCACATTTCCATCGCCTTGGCCTTGCCCACCGCGCGGGTCAGGCGCTGGCTGCCGCCCATGCCGGGGCCGACGCCCAGCTTGATTTCGGGCTGTCCGAAGCGGGCGCTGTCCGCCGCGATGATGAAGTCCGCCATCATCGCCAGTTCACAGCCGCCGCCAAGGGCAAAGCCGTTGACAGCCGCGATCCACGGCTTGCGCGTGGTCTTGACCAGATGGCTGGTCCAGCGGCTGAAAAAGTCCTGACCATAGAAATCGGCGGCGGGCTTGTCGGCCATTTCCTTGATGTCAGCCCCGGCGGCGAAAGCCTTTTCGCCCGCTCCGGTTAGGACGGCACAGCGCTGCGACGGATCAGCCTCGAACGCGGCGAAGGCGGTGATCAGTTCCTCCAGTACCGCCGAATTGAGCGCGTTGAGCGCCTGCGGGCGGTTGAGCGTGACCAGCGTGACCGCGCCGCGCTGTTCGACCAGGATGGATTGGTATTCAGACATTGTCACAAACTCTCCAACTTCGTCATGCTGAACTCGTTTCAGCATCCATCGCGCCTTGGTGACCATCGCTCTGTGGGAAGGGATGGACCCTGAAACAAGTTCAGGGTGACGCGATTTACGTGAGCGGCTTCCACTCCTCATCCGCAGGCAAGGGCGCGAAGATGCTGTCGATCAAGGCGTCGCTGACCCCTTCGGGCGTGGCAGGATCCCACTTGGGGTCATTGGTCTTGTCGACGATCACCGCGCGCACCCCCTCGGCGAAATCGGGGCGGGTCAGGACGCGGCTGGCCACGCGGTATTCCATCGCCATGTTGTCGGCAAAGGTCGGGCATTCCAGGCTGTCATGAAGCTGGCGCAGCGCGACCTTGCAGGTTTGCGGGCTCTTGGTGCGCAGCGTTGCCAGTTCCTTGGCGGCCCATTCGCTGGGGTCGGCGGCCAGGCTGGCGAGGATGTCCTCGAAGCGGTCCGAGGCGAAGTGCCGGGCGATCTGCGCCGCATTGCCCTCGATCCGCGCGGGCGGCGGCTTCACCGACAGCGCGGCAAGCACCTGCGCCGGATCGTGGCCGTGGGCAATTCGCTGCTTGGCATCCGCCAGCGCGTCGTGCGGCAGGTAGTGCGTGGCAAGGCCTGTCCACAGGCACTCCGCCCCGTCCAGTCGCGCTCCGGTCAGCGCGAGGAACGGACCCATCCGCCCCTTGAGCCGCGACAGGTGCCAGCCGCCGCCGACGTCGGGGAACAGGCCGATTCCGGTTTCGGGCATGGCGAAGCGGGTATTCTCGGTCGCGACGCGGAATTTGGCGGGCTGGCTGATCCCCACGCCGCCGCCCATGGTGATCCCGTCCATGAAGGCCACCACCGGGCGGGGATAGGTCATCAGCAGGTTGTTGAGCTGGTATTCCTCATAGAAGAACCGCCGCCCCGAAACACCGCCATCGGTCAGCGCCGAATTACGCAGGAAGGCGATATCGCCCCCGGCGCAGAACCCGCGGCCTTCCGAATGGTCGATGATGATCACTTGCACCGCCGGATCGCTACGCCAGCCGAGCAGGGCTTCGGTCATGGCGTGATCCATCGGCTGCGTCAGCGCGTGAATCGCCTTGGGACGATTGAGCGTCAGAAAGCCCGCCACCCCATCGCGGCGGATGATCATGTCTTCGGTCATTGGCGCAGCAAGTCCCTTCCCACGATCATGCGCATCACCTGATTGGTCCCTTCGAGGATCGAATGGACCCGCAGGTCGCGCCAGAAGCGTTCGATCGGATAGTCCTTGAGGTAGCCGTAGCCGCCGAACAGTTGCAAGGCGTCGTTGACGATCTTGCTGCCACTGTCAGTCGCCAGCCGCTTGGCCATGGCGGAGAAACGGCTCTTGTCGGGCGCACCCGCGCTGACCTTGCAGGCGGCGAGGTAAAGCAGGGCACGCGCCGCCTCCAGATCGGTGGCCATGTCGGCGAGCATGAACTGGGTGTTCTGGAAATCCGCAATCGGCTGGCCGAATTGCTGGCGATCGCGGGTATAGGTAACCGCCTCGTCCAGGCAACGCTGCGCCCCGCCCAATGAGCAGGCGCCGATGTTGAGCCGCCCGCCGTCCAGCCCGGCCATGGCGAAGCGGAACCCTTCGCCCTCGCCGCCGACACGGTTTTCAA
>JAFEEP010000657.1 GCA_018241045.1 Pseudomonadota bacterium
CCTGGTGCGCGTCATCGCTGGTATGCTCGAACCGGACAATGGCAGCGTCGCGATGCCGCGCGGCAGCCGGTTGGGCTATATCGCGCAGGAAGCGCCCGGCGGCGAGGCAACGCCGTTCGAGACGGTGCTGGCCGCCGATACCGAGCGGGCCGTGCTGATGATCGACAGCGAAAGCTGCGTCGATCCGCACCGGCTGGCCGAAGTGCATGAACGCCTGATCGCGATCGAGGCGCACTCGGCCCCGGCCCGCGCGGCGCGGATCCTGGGCGGACTGGGCTTCGATGAGGCGGCGCAGCACCGTCCGCTGGAAAGCTTTTCGGGTGGCTGGCGGATGCGCGTTGCGCTCGCCGCACTGCTGTTCTCGCAGCCCGACCTGCTGCTGCTCGATGAACCGAGCAACCACCTCGACCTGGAAGCGGTGCTGTGGCTTGAGGATTTCCTCCGCAGCTATCCGGCGACGATCCTGCTGGTCAGCCACGAACGCGACTTCCTCAACAACGTGGTCGATCACATCCTGCACCTGTCGGGCGGCAAGCTGACGCTCTACCCCGGCGGCTACGATGCGTTCGAGCGCCAGCGTGCCGAACGGCAGGCCCAGCTTGCCTCTGCCAAGGCCCGGCAGGACGCCATGCGCGAACGGCTGCGCGATTACGTCGCGCGCAATTCGGCCCGCGCCTCGACCGCCAAGCAGGCGCAGTCGCGCGCCAAGGCGCTGGCCAAGTTGCAGCCGATTGCCGAACTGATCGACGATCCGTCGCTGAGCTTCGACTTTCCTGCGCCGGACGAATTGCGTCCGCCGCTGATCACGCTTGACCTTGCTGCGGTCGGTTATGGCGAAACGAAGGTGCTGCAGCGGCTCAACCTGCGGATCGATCCCGATGACCGGATCGCGCTGCTGGGTCGCAACGGCAACGGCAAGACCACGCTGGCCCGCCTGCTCGCCGCGCAGCTTGCGCCGATGGACGGGGCGATGACCGCCAGCGGACGGATGCGTGTAGGCTATTTCACCCAGTACCAGGTCGAGGAGCTGGACCGTTCCGAAACGCCATTGCAGCACATGACGATCGCCATGCCCGGTGCGAGCCCGGGGGCGGTGCGAGCGCAGCTTGGCAGGTTCGGCTTTGCCGGGCCCAAGGCGACGACCGAGGTGGGCAAGCTTTCAGGCGGCGAGCGCGCACGGCTGGCGCTGGCGTTGATCACGCGCGATGCGCCGCATATGCTGATCCTCGACGAGCCGACCAACCACCTGGACGTCGACGCGCGCGAGGCGCTGGTCCAGGCGCTCAACGACTATTCCGGTGCGGTGGTGATCGTCAGCCATGACCGCCATATGCTCGAAATGACCGCCGACCGGTTGGTGCTGGTCGATTCGGGCACGGCCAAGGAGTTCGATGGCTCGATCGACGATTACATCGCTTTCGTCCTGGCCCGCGATCCGACGCCCGAACGCAAGGATGATGCCGGTCGGGGGATCAACAAGAAGGACCAGCGCAAGGCCAATGCCGAAGCGCGCGAGAAGGGCCAGGCGCTGCGCAAGCAGGCAAAGGCCGCCGAGGCCGAACTTGAACGCTTGACGAACGAGCGCAGCGCCATCGATCTGGCGATGTTCGATCCCGCGTCCGCCACCCCGGCACTGGCCAAGCTGACCATGACCGACCTGATGAAGCGCCGCGCCGGGATCGAAGCGCGAATCGAAAGCGCCGAGGCCGCGTGGATTGAGGCGAGCGAAGCGCTTGAAGCGATCGCGGCATGAGTGTCGCCTTCCGCCGCGAGGGTGACGACGAGCACCTGGAGCCGAAGTTCGAGATTCCGATCCCACCGGGCCCAAACCTGGTCACGCGGCGCGGGCTCGCCCTGATCAACGCCCGGGTGGCGGAGGTGGTGGCCGAGGTTGCGCGACTGACCGCAGACGGCGCCGACCAGGCCCGGATCGATGCCGCCCGGCGCGACCTCCGTTACTGGCAGACCCGCCAGATCACCGCCGAACTGGTGCCGGTTCCCACGGGCGAAACGGTGGAAATCGGCACGCGCGTGACCTTTCGCCACAACGGGCGCGAGCGCGAACTGACCATCACCGGCGATGATGAGGCCGATCCCGGCGCCGGACGTATTGCCTTTTCCGCCCCGCTCGCCCGCGCCCTGCTAGGGGCCGAACCTGGCGAGCTGCTGGAATTCGCCGGAAAGCCGGATGCGCTGGAGGTTCTGGCGATTGCAGTTGTCCCGGCGGACACAAGCGCCTAACGCGGCGCGATCAGGGCGGTCCAGCGATCCGCCCGCGGCCCGCATGGCCGAAATCACCAAGTCCGAAGAAACCATGGCCTTCCAGACCCCCTTTGCGCTGCTCGGCGATGCGCTTGCCGAACGCGGTTATTCCGCCCCCACCGCGGTCCAGGCCGCCGTGCTTGAAGAGGCCGCGCTTGGTCGTGACCTGATCGTTTCAGCCCAGACCGGCTCGGGCAAGACCGTTGCCTTCGGCCTGGCCATGGCGGGCGAACTGCTCGAATCCGATGGCCGGGTGAAGCCGACCCATGCCCCGCTGGCGCTGGTGATCGCCCCGACGCGCGAACTGGCGTTGCAGGTCAGCCGCGAACTTGCCTGGCTCTACGCCGCGACGGGCGCACGGGTGGCGACCTGCGTGGGCGGAATGGACCCCATGCGCGAGCGGCGGGCGCTGGCCCACGGCGCGCACATCGTGGTGGGCACGCCGGGCCGTCTGCGCGATCATCTTGAACGCGGCGCGCTTGACCTGACGGGGCTTGCCGTCGCGGTGCTCGACGAGGCGGACGAGATGCTCGACATGGGCTTTCGGGAAGACCTTGAGGAGCTGCTCGACGCCACGCCCGAGGGGCGGCGCACGCTGCTGTTCTCGGCCACCATGCCCAAGCCGATCGTTGCGCTGGCCAAGCGTTATCAGCGCGATGCGTTGCGCATTTCGACGGTCGATGCCGATCGTGGTCATGGCGACATCGCCTATCAGGCCATGGCGATTGCCCCCGCCGATATCGAAAGCGCGGTCGTCAACGTGCTGCGTCTTCACGAGGCGGAGACGGCGATGCTGTTCTGCGCCACGCGCGACAATGTCCGCCACCTTCACGCCAGCCTGACCGAGCGTGGATTCGCGGTGGTCGCGCTGTCGGGCGAGCACAGCCAGAACGAGCGCAATCATGCCATGCAGGCGCTGCGCGATCGCCGCGCCCGGGTCTGTGTCGCGACTGACGTTGCCGCGCGCGGGATCGATCTGCCGGGGCTGTCGCTGGTGGTCCATGTCGAGGTGCCGCGCGACGCGGAAACGCTGCAGCACCGCTCGGGCCGCACCGGCCGCGCGGGCAAGAAGGGCACGGCGATCATGCTGGTCCCCTATCCGCGCCGTCGCCGGGTGGAAGCGATGCTGCGCGGTGCACGCATCCCGGCCGAATGGATTTCCCCGCCCTCGGCCGCCGATATCCGCGCGGCGGACAG
>JAFEEP010000658.1 GCA_018241045.1 Pseudomonadota bacterium
CCATGACCCCCGCCGCGGAGCCGAAGTTGAGGATGCGACCGCCCTTCTCCCGCAGATGCGGAAAGACGGCCTGGTTGGTGTTCAGGGTACCGCGCGCATTGACGTCGAATATGAGGTCCCAGTCAGCCTCGACGATCGCTTCGGCCGGCGCCGCGCGCTCGACGCCGGCGATGTTCACCAGTCCGTCGAGGCCGCCCAGCCAGGCGACAGCCTGCGCGACGATCCTATCGACTTCGGCACGCTCGCGAATGTCGCAGTGGAAATACCTCGCCTCGCCCGAGGCTCCCACATTGGCGCGCGCCACTTCCGCGCGGCCGGCCTCGTCATTCACGTCCAGCGCCGCCAGCCGCGCACCGGCCGCCACCAGTCCGCGCAGTGCACTCGCACCGATGCCCCCTGCGGTGCCGGTCACGATGAGGCGTTTTCCGCTCAGCTGCATGTCCTCTCCTCCTGTTGTGGATGTTCCTCGCGGCGCGCGGGAACCCCGTTGTCCGTGTCGATCCGACGGGCCTGCAGGCCTCCGAGACCGAGCGCCGCGGCCATCACCCAGAACAGCACGGCCGCGCCGGCACTCGCCCCAATGGCGCCAAAAAGGAGGGGCATCGCGGTCATCGAGGCGTGCACCGTCATCGAGCGGAAAGCCAGCGCCTCGCCGTGCCGCTCGCGGGGCGTGACCTGATGCAGCGTTGCGAGAATCGTCGGTTGGATCGCGCCCAGCGCAAGTCCGAGGGTCGCGGCGCACAGCGCCATGGCCCATGCACTCTGGAGCAGTGGATACAGCACGAACACCAGACACGTGATGAAAAGCGCCCCCGCAAGCAAATGGCGTCGCGGCAGGCGTTCGGCCACAAACGGGATCACGACGCGCACCGACATCGACGCCACCGCATAGGCCGCCAGCACCGCCCCCAGCGCCGACGCGCTGAAGCCGCGTTCGACCCCGAGAATCGGCAACGCGAAGCCATGCACGTCCCAACTGGCCGACACCAGCCAGTTGACGAGGAGCAGGCGCCGGAACGACGGCAGGCGGAGCAGGCCCCAAGCGGACGTCTGCTTGCGGTTCAACGCGGAGACCGACGCCCGGCTTTCATGCGGGACCGCCTGGGCGATCACCAGGGTCGCGAACGGAAGCAGCGCGAGCGCGGCGAACGCCGCCGAAAAGCCGAGATGATCGATCAGCACGCCGGCCATCATCGGCCCGAAGAGTCCCGCCACGGCCGGAGCGAGCGCGATCCAGCTGAACACGCGAAGTCGATCCGCCTCGTCCCGCGCGAATCGGCTGGCCGTGCGCTGGATCGCGATCATGCCGAAACCCGAGCCCGCGCCGCACAACGCAGCGGCCGCACACAGGGCAATGAGATGGGGTACCGACGCTGCGAGCAACGCACCCGCGAGCGACAGGCCGGCCGCAATGCGCACCGGCAGATGGTAGCCGTGCCGATCGGCAAGCCGTCCGGCCGGGATAGCGAAGATCGCGGGAAAGAGCGCGAACATCGTCATCACGAGCCCCACCGCCCACTCGGAATGCCCCAGCCGAAGGACGCTCAGCGGCGCGGCCAGGCGAGCCCCCTGCACGCAGGCGTGCAGTCCGACCTGGCATGCGACCAGCGCCACCAGGGCGCTACGCATGGATGTCGGGGAAACACCGCGCCCATTCACGCCCGCACCTCGATCCCCGCGATCGCCGCTTCGAGCAGGCGCACCGCGGACGCATGATGCTGCGCGCCGGTTTCCGCCGGTGCCTTGCCTGCGCAGGATCGCGCATGGCTCGCCTCGAGCATGATGCCGAGCTTGAAGCGTGCCATCGCGACGTACCAGTCGATCGCCGACAGGTCGCGCGCGGTGCGCTGGCGATAGTGTTCGATGAGTTCGGCAGTCGAGGGAAGACCGTCGGCGGGCGCGATACGGATGGTGCCGGCGCCCCGCCCGTCGCGGTCGGGCCAGGTCGCGACGAGCCAGCCGAGGTCGAGCAGCGGATCCCCCAGCGTCGCAAGCTCCCAGTCGATGATCGCTGCAAGCGCCGGCCGGTCATGCCGGAACATCACGTTGCCGAAGTGATAATCGCCGTGCATCAGCCCCGGAACGTTGGCTGCCGGCACGTGCGCTTCGAGCCAGTCGGCCACCTCGCGCACACCAGGCAGCGCCTGCGGCCCCGGCCAACCGGGCTGCTCCGCGCAGCGCTCGAGATGCTTGAGCCAGCGCGGCACTTGCCGCTCAAGAAACCCTTCCGGCCGCCCGAAGTCCGCCAGTCCGACCGCATCGGGCGCGACCTCGCCCAGGCGCAGCAAGGCATCGACCATCGACAGCCCCATCGCATGGCGCCACGTCGGATCAGTGGCATAGAGCCCCCGGAGCGGCGTGGGCGTTGCGGTAAAGCCATCCACCGGAGCCATCAGGTAGAACGGCGCACCGAGCACCGACGCATCCCTGCAGGCAGCAATCAGGCGCGGGTGTGGTACCGCCGTGCCGGCAAGTGCTCCGAGCAGCCGCGCCTCACGGAGAAAGGTCGCGTGGATCTCGGGCTTTGCGCCCGGCGGCGGGCAGCGCAGGACGTACTCGGCGCCGTCCCCAAAAAGGCGCAGCAGGACGTTCTGCGTGCCCCCGGTGAGCGGCGTAACGGAGTCGATCGCCCCACTACCCAGCCCCTGCGCATCCATCCATTCGGCGAGTCGTCCGAGATCGACCTCCGCCGCCCCCCCGTGAGCGCTCATCCCAGCACCGCGCTGAACTTCGCCCGTGCAGCGGCCTCGGCCGTCGGCCGGTGATAGTCCGGGAACAGGTCCTCACAACCGGTGTACTCGCGCAGCAACTGCTTGGCGACGGTGACCTTGTGCACCTCGGTCGGACCGTCTGCGAGCCCCATCTGGTAGGCGCGCACGATCAGGCCGACGAAGGGCATCTCGGACGACACCCCTATCGATCCATGCACCTGCAATGCGCTCGACGCGATGTCGTGCAGCACCTTGGGCATCGTCGCCTTCACCGCGGCGATGTCCTTGCGCACCTTCATGTAGTCCTGGTACTTGTCGATGCGCCAGGCAGTGCGCATGACCAGCAGGCGGAACTGCTCGAGCTGGATCCACGCATCGGCGATCCTCTCCTGCACCATCTGCTTGTCCGCGAGCAGCGAGCCCTGGGTGCTGCGCGACAAGGCCCGCTCGCACAGCGCGTCGAGCGCCTTCTGCGACTGGCCGATGACGCGCATCGCGTGGTGCACGCGCCCCCCGCCGAGGCGCACCTGCGCGACGACGAAGGCCTCGCCCGGCGCGCCGAGCATGTTCTCCGCCGCCACCCGCACCCGGTCGAAGTTCAGGTAGCCATGAGTCGCCTCGGGATCGTCAGGGACGCCGACGTTACGGACGATCTCGATTCCCGGCGTGCAGGCAGGCACGATGAACATGCTCATGCCTTTGTAGGGCGACACGGTCGGATCGGTGATCGCCATGACGATGTAGAACGCGGCATAGCGCGCGTTCGACGCGAACCACTTCTGCCCCGAAATCAGCCAATCATTGCCATCCTGTTCGGCGCGCGTCGTGAACACTTTCGGATCGGCGCCCCCCTGCGGCTCGGTCATCGCAAAACAGGACACGATGCGGTTGTCGAGAAGCGGCTCGAGGTAGCGCGCCTTCTGTTCGGGCGTGCCGTAGTGCGCGAGGATCTCGCAGTTTCCCGAGTCGGGCGCGTGCGCACCGAACACGATGGGCGCGAACAGCGCGCGACCGAGGATCTCGTTCATCAGCGCCAGCTTGACCTGGCCATAGCCCGACCCGCCGAGTTCCGGTCCGAGGTGGCAAGCCCACAGATTCCTGGCCTTCACCTCGCGCTGCAGCGGGCGGACCAGCGCCTCGAAGCGCGGATCGTGGATATTCCAGGGACTGCCGAGGACATGCTCGAGCGGCTCGACCTCGTCGCGCACGAAGCGGTCGATCCAGTCGAGTTCCTGCTGGAATTCCGGGTCGGTCTCAAAATCCCATGCCATCTTCGATCTCCATCAGGCGAGCAGCAGGCCACCATCGACCAGCAGGGTCTGGCCGAGCATGTAGGACGCCAGCGGCGAAGCGAGGAAGAGCGCCGCACCGGCCATCTCTTCCGGCGTGCCGAGGCGGCCGAGGGGAATATTCTTGAGCGACGCCTCAAGGCGCTTGGGGTGATCCGTCGTGATGCGGGTAAGCTTGGTCGCGACGAGCCCGGGGGCGATGCCGTTCACGCGGATGCCGTCACGTGCCCACGCTTCGCCCAGCGTGCGGGTAAGGCCGTAGGCCCCCGTCTTGGAAGCGTTGTAGGCCGGGGTGCCGACCGTGGAATGGAAGGCCGCGGCCGAACTCACGATGATCATCGATCCGCGGCTCTCGGCGAGCATGTCGTGGAACTTGTCGCCACAGGCCATGAGGCTCACGAGGTTCACATTCACGACCTCCCGAAAGGCCGGCACCTTGAACTCCTCGCGGTTGTAGCGCACCGTGCCTTGCGAGCAGATCAGCACGTCGAGCCGCTCGAACGGCACCGGCGCGCACGCCACCGCATCGGCGTCGGCCACGTCCACTTGCGCATACGCGAGTCCCTCGAGGTTCGAGTCGGCCGAATCCGCATAATCGGCGGCGGTCGGTCGCGTGCCCCAGACGTGGACGCTCGCCCCGCGCCGACGGAAGGCCTGCGCCATGCCGTTGCCGATCCCGCTCGATCCTCCCACCACGAGTACCGTCTTGCCGCTGAAGTCCAGTTCGTTCACGTGTTCGTTTCTCCTTCGTCCATGCGTCAGGGATTGGTCACGGCCGCGGCGACCATGCTTTGAATCTGCCCTTCGTCGAGCCCGACCGATCGCCACACCCTGTGGCTGTGCTCGCCCAGCGCCGGCGGTGCCCGGTCAAGGGCGAGGGGCAGGTCGCAAAAGTTCCAGTACGCGCCGACCTGTTCGAGGTGCCCATACACCGCGTGCGGATAGGCGGCGTGCAGCCCCGCCCGTCGGCAGCCGTCGTCGTCGAGAAAGCTCAGACCGGGGTTTTCGAGCGCGGGCTCGCAAGGCACCCCCGCCGCGGTCAGACACTCGCAGGCCGTCTCGCGGCTGAACGCCGCAAACCAGGCCTCGCGATCGTTCCCGGCCAAGGCGGCGAGCGCCCGCGCTTCCTCCGGCCGCAGCGCGGCGACAGCCAGCCAGCCGTCCGCGCAGCGATACAGACGGTGATCCGGCGACACGCCGGTCTGCGCCGCGTCGAGGTGATCGATCGGGGACAGACTGCCGTCGGCGCGCATCACGGCCTCGCCCACGGTCAGTAGCGTCGCGCCGAGGAGCGATGCCGCCACCGCCTGTCCGTCGCCCGTTATCTGGCGCTGAAAATGCGCGAGCAGGAGTGCGAACACTGACGACAGCGCGGCGAAGTAGTCCCCGACGCCGAAGCGCAACCACATCGGCGGCCTCCCCTCGCCGCCGCATTCCACTTCCCAGCCGCAGGCCGCCTGCATCAGCTGGTCGAACCCGGGCCAGTCCTTGCGCGGTCCCAGCGGACCGTAGGAGCTGATGTGGCAATACACAAGCGCCGGATTGATCGCCTTCAGCGTTTCGTAGTCGATACCCAGCTTGTGCGCGGCCGGCAGGCGGACGTTGTGATGAACCACGTCGGCCCAGCGCACCAGCGCCGCGAGTGCCGGTTGTGCGGTCGGATCCCCGAGCTTGAGCGTCGCACCGAGCTTGCCACGCTGCGTGCCGGCGAAGATCCGTTCCAGACGGCGC